>JAVKHY010000006.1 GCA_031459765.1 Armatimonadota bacterium
ATGGCCGCGCTCTCGGCCCTGCTGCTCGCGCTCGCCGTCCCGTTCATCCCCGTCCCCCACATGGGCGTGGCGGTCGGCGCGCTGGCGCTGCGCGTGCGTCTCGCCGGCGCGGCGGAGGCCGAGCGCCTGTTCATCGCGGCGGTCAACCTGCTGGCCCTGCCGTTCGTCTGGGAAGCCGTTTTCCCCGGCCGTCGGGGTGTGGCGGCCCTCGCCCTGGCGGCCTTCCCCTGGCTGCTGCAGACCCTGGAGGGAAGCGTCCACCACGCGCTCCTCCCACCGACCATCCTCGGCCGCAACCCCACGCCGCGGCTCGCGGCGCTGGCCGCCGCCTTTGCCGCCGCCGCGGCCGCCGCCGGCACGCTCGGGCACGATGTGCTGGCCCTGGCCGCGGCGGGCACGCTCGGGCTCCTCATGGCCGTAGCGGCGACCTCCCTCGCCCGACTGCGCCCCCACCTGCTCGCATTCGACGTCCCGTCGATCCGGGCGCTGGCCGGGCAGCCCGGCCGCTTCAGGACGGTCCTGAAGACCGAGCGCAGGGTTCTTGGTCATGTCCACATCGCGCCCCACGCACGGTGGGTGTACGCCGTGCCGTTGAAGACGACCGATCGGGACGTCGTTCTCGATGTGCGCGTCGTCCCGCCGCTGGCGGGATCCGGCGCGGTGGAGGCCCGCCTCATCTGGACCGATCCGTGGGGCCTGACGGGCGCGGCCTTCGACCGGCCGCTGGCGCAGCTGCGGGTGATCCCGCGCGCGGCGTACGCGGCGTGGCTGGCCCGACGCTACCTCGAGACGAGCCGCGCGACGGGGGCGTCCGCCGTGATGACTTCCGAGGCGCGCGCCGCGGGCACCCGGCGGGGACTCGACTACTACGGAGCGAGACACTACGAGGCGGGCGACACGCTGCGCGACATCCTGTGGAAGCAGACGGCCAGGCTCCTCCAGCTCGTCGTCAAAGACCGCCGCCACGATCTGGCGCAGGCCGCCGTCCTGGCCGTGCGGCTGGCCGGACGCGATGCGGACGAGGCGGACCGCCTGGCCTACTACCTGCTGATGGCCACGCTGACCCTGGCACAGGAAGGGATCCCGCTCGCCATCGCCGCCTACGGCCCGGACGGTCCGGCGGCCACCACCCCGCTGCTGGCTCCGCGGCCCGCCGTGCGGCAGGCCCTGCTTCTGGCCGAACAGGTCCACGTCGCTCCGCGCCCCCGACGGCTCCTCAGTCCCGCCGACCCGCGGCGGCTGCGGCGGGCCATTTCCCGGGTGCAGCAGGCCGATGGGGTTCCGGGGAGACGGCTCGCCGATGTCCTCGCCTTCGAGTACCGCGCGCACCGGCAGCGGGCGCACCACCATCCGGCGGTCCGGGCCCTGGCCGCGGTGCTGCCCCACCTGCAAAGTCCGGCCATCATCGTCGTCATCTCGGGCGTGGCGGACGACGCAGAGGTGCTGAACTTCGCGCTGGAGGGCCTGGCCGCGCGCGGGTTCCAGCGGATGGACCTGCTGGCCGTGTCCGGCTGAGTCCCGGATGAACCCGCTGGCTCACGCCCTGACGGGCGCGCTCATCGGACAGGTCGCGGCCTCTCCGACGCTGGGATTCCTGGGCGGCCTGGCCAGCCATCTCGTGCTGGACGCCATCCCGCACACGGAGGGCGAAACGTTCCGGGGAAGTTCTGCGACCTCGGTCGGCGTGGAGCATCTGGAAGCGGCCGTCGAGCTCGGCCTCGCCGTGGCCGGCCTGTGGTGGGTGGTCACGCGGTGCGCTTCGGCGCAGCCCTTCGCCCTCGCGCTGGGGGCGCTGGGTGGGATCGTGCCGGACCTCATCGATCAGCCGCTGAGGATGCTCCACAGGCCCCTCCTGCTCCACCGGATGGAGTGGCACCACACCCTCCCGCGGCATCGGGCGGGCGCGGGCATGCTCACACAGCTCGCCGCGGCCCTCCTGGCCGGCCTGGGGGTATGGCGGCTCTCCGGCTGCGGCTGGTAGACCACCGGCCGCCGGGGCCTTGGCCGCGCCTCGGGGGTCCAGGGCAAGCCCACATTGGTAAGGTGTCTTTCAGGGCGGGCTGCGACCCGATGACGACCGACGCGCTGGAAGTCCGGATGGCCCCGCCCTCATCCTGACCGCCATCTTGATCCCGCTGCTCATCGATCTCCGATTCTCAAGGGGGCACGTTCAGGCGGTAGTTGCGGAGGACGGCCGCCGTGTCGATCCCGGACCGCGGGATGTGCACCGGACCCTGGGCAGGCGGGCGACGACTGGGTATAGTGGTTGCGGCACAGCAATTGCGGCGGTCGCATCCGGGGGCGGGGGTGAAGAGCCGGCATGGCCGAGCGCAGCCGGGACTGGGCGGAACAGGCGCGGAGGGACCTGGAGAGCGCGCGCCTGCAGGCGGAGGGCGGGTTCTTCGAGTGGGCCTGCTTCGTCAGCCAGCAGGCGGCGGAGAAGGCGGTCAAGGCCGCCTATCAGAAGCTCGGCGGCGAGGCCTGGGGGCACGCCCTGGGGCCGCTGCTCGAGGGCCTGCGGGAGAAGGTGCCGGTCGCCGACGAGATCCTGGCCTGCGGGAGGTTGCTGGACCGCTTCTACATCCCCGCCCGATATCCGAACAGCTGGGACAGAGGCAGCCCCAAGGACTACTTCACCCGGGAGGATGCCGGGCATGCGCTCCGTTGTGCAGAGTCGATCCTACGGTTCTGTGAAGGTCTTCTGGCTCAACAGGGGTGAGGCGCTGACCCGGGTGAAGGAGGCCGCCGAGAGACTCCTCGCCGAGCGACGGGATGTCGCCGCCGTCTATCTGTTCGGCTCTCTGTCCGAGAACCGGGCCGTGCCGGGTAGCGACGCCGATCTCCTCATCCTCCTGGAGCGGAGTCAGCGGCGCTTCCTGGATCGTGCGGAAGAGTTCTCCCGCTATTTCTCGGGGATCGGCCTGCCGGTCGAGCTCTTCTGCTACACGCGCGAGGAGGCGGAGCGCACCTGGCTGGCCAGGGCGGCCATCGCCCGCGGCGTCCTCCTCGCGGGTCGCTGATCCCTCGCCGGAAGCTCGGCCGACGTTCCCCCGGAGGTTGACGAAACAGCTTGAGCGTTTCTGCCGGCCGGCCGACTTCCGTCGAATGCCCCGACCTGGTCGGAGCAGGCGGAGGCGATCCGTGGTAAGGTGTCCTTCAGGACGGCCTGCGACCCGATGACGACCGACGCGCTAGAAGTCCGGATGGCCCGGCTCGAGGGGGCCTACGAGCAGATCAACGAGCGCCTCGCGGGCGTGGAGCGCGGACTCGCGGCGCTCCGCTCCGAAGTTGCGGGCGGGATCTCGGGTCTCCGCTCGGAGCTGGAGGGCGAGATCGCGGGCCTCCGCTCGGAACTGAAGAGAGAGATGGGGGAGCTCCGCGTCACGATGACCGCGGGCTTCGAGGGGGCGCGCCGGCAGACGCAGACGCAGTTCTACTGGACGCTGACGTTCATCTTCGGCGCCGTCCTGGCGCCGCTGCTGCTCGAGGTCCTCCGCTGACTGCCCTCCGCTGACTGTCCTCCGCTAATTTTGGCCGCCTGAAGCCGCCGGCGGCGGCCCGCCCGGACCCCGAAGTCCGCGCCGCGACCGGCGGCGCCGGCGGCGCCTCCGCTTTCCCCCGGGTTGTCCCGCCGTCCCGGGGCCGGCTGCGGGTGAAGGCACCTCGGGGCGGCGGCCGGCGGGGCGCGGGGCGGCGGGACCTGAGACGGCCTCGCCGTTTCGCGCGGCGGCCGCCGCCGGCTTCGGCGCGGAGGGCGCCGCTGCTTCCGCCTCCGCGCTCTCGGCTTCCCCGGCCTCGGTTTCCTCGCCCTCGGCTTCTCTGGCCGCGGCGCCGTCGGCGGTCTTCCGCGCGACCGCGCGCGGGAGGTCGCGCTCGGCGGTGAGCTTGAACTTCTCCAGGCTGCGCTCGACGAAGGAGTGCAGCACCAGGCGCGCCGCCTCTTCGGAGATCAGCGGGATGCCGACGTCGGCCTCCACCGTCAGGATGACCTCGGTGTCGCCCTCGATGGGCTTGAACTGGTACTGGCCGCGGAAGGCCTTGAGGTTGCCCCGGAACTGGCGGAAGTCGATGCGGTTCGGGGGATGGAGGGTCGCCCGCTGCACCGACTCCACGGGCAGACCGGCGAAGTAGCCGCCGTAGCGCACGGTGAGGGTGTTGTTCTTCCTCTCCACCGCCTCCGCCGTCAGCCACAGGCCGGTGACGCGGGGCAGCGCCTCCAGGCGGCTGACCAGCTGGAACACCTTCTGCACCGGCGCGCGGATGATGCGCCGCCCTTCGACCTTGACCGGCACCGCTACGCCCTCGCCCCCTCCCGCGCCCCGAGCAGTTCGCCGCGCACCAGGCGGGTGCCCTCGACCATCGCCCGCAGCTTGCCCACCGTCTCCTCGATCGTCCGGGTCTTCAGGCCGCAGTCCGGGGAGACGTAGATCTGCGGGGCGGGGATGACCCGCAGGGCGCGGCGGATCCCGTCGGCCACCTCCTCCGGCGTCTCCACGCGGTGGCTGTGGGCGTCCACCACGCCCAGGCCGATGTCTTTGGTGAAGGGGACGGTGGCGAAGGTCTCCAGCAGGGCGAACTCCTCGTTCTTCAGGGCCAGGTCCAGCTGGTTGACCGCCAGGCGCAGCATCGCCGGGTAGATCTTGGGCACGTCCCCGTAGCAGATGTGGGTCACGGTGTAGGCGGAGACGCCGTCGGTGACGATCTCCATCGCCTCCCGGGCCAGCTCGAACTCCTCCTCCGGCCGGGTGTGGATCGCCGGCTCGTCGATCTGGATGTAGCGCGCCCCGGCGCGCTCCAGGTCCACCACCTCCTCGTGGATCGCCCGGGCCAGCTCCAGGACCAGGGCCCGGCGGGTGGGGTAGTATTCGTTGAACGACCACTCGGCGATGGTGTAGGGGCCGGTGAGCATCCCCTTCACCGGCCGGGGGGTGAGGGACTGGGCGTAGGTGAACCAGGAGACGGTGACCGGCGCCTTGCGGCCCACCGGGCCGACCACCACCGGCTTGGGGTAGTAGCGGTTCCCGTAGGAGCGCACCAGCCCGGCGATGGCGAAGCCTTCCAGTTCGTCCGCGAAGTAGGCGACCATGTCCCCGCGGTACTGCTCGCCGTCCACCAGCAGGTCCAGCCCCACCTCTTCCTGGATCCGGATCCACTCCGCGGTGGCCCGGCGTTCGAGGGCGGCCAGTTCCTCTTTGGAGATCTGCCGGCGCAGGAACTTGCGCCGGGCCTCCAGCAGGTAGGCCGGCTTGGGATAACTGCCGACGGCGGTGGTGGGGAGCAGCGGGAGCGTCACGCCGGCACCCCTTTCCCGGCCCGGCGCGCGGCGGCGACACCCTCCGCCAGGGCCGCCAGCTTGCGGCGCGCCACGCCGCGGGGCAGGAACTCCAGCCCGGCGCTGGGCGCCACCATCAGCCGCTCCGGCGGGACGATGCGGGTGAGGCGTTCGACCGCGGCCACGATCTCCTCCGCCGTCTCCAGTCGGGTGTTGCGCGCGTCGAGGATCCCGGCCATCAGCCCCTTGGTGAACGGCGCGGTCTCCAGGAGGTCCCAGTTCCGGTGGCCGGCGACGAAGTCCAGTCCCAGCACGGCGAAGGGCAGCTCCAGCATCTGCGGGTAGAGCCCGCCGACATCCCCGAAGTAAGTGGCCAGCACCAGGGTGCCCTGCACCCCGTCGGTCAGCACCCCCATCGCCTCGGCGAAGACGGGGTAGTCCGGCCTGCGCCGCAGCAGCGCGGGTTCGTCCACCTGAATCACCTCCGCGCCGGCTGCGGCCAGGGCCCGGAGCTCGGCGTTCAGGGCCCGGGCCAGCGCCAGGACCAGATCCCGGAAGGTCGGGTAGTAGGTGTTCCGGCTCAGCGCGGCCAGCGTGAAGGGCCCCGTCACCACGGGTTTGACCGGCCGGGGGCTGTGGGCGCGGGCGAAGGTGTAGTCGGCGACGGTGATGGGCGCCTCCCAGACGACCTCCCCCTCCACCACGGGCTCCCGGAAGTAGACGTTGGTGTCGAAGTAGCGCTGCAGCCCGTTGATGCTGAAGCCCCGCAGCCGCCGGGCGAAGGGGGTCTGGCCGTCCTCCCAGCGGATCTGGCCGTCGGTGATGAGGTCGATGCCGGCCTCCACCTGCTCGCGGATGACCTCCAGGGTGACCTCGTCCTCCACGGCCCGCAGCGCGGCCTCGTCGATCTGCCCTTTCTGGAACTTCTCCACCGCGCTGCGCCACCTGCCGGGGGCGGGGAGGTCGGGGATCTTGGGATAGTTGCCGATGACCGTGGTGATCACTGCATCCTCCGGGAACGGAATTACCGCCCGTCGCCGACCGACGAGCGGTGGTTGGAGCGGTGACTCTTTGCCATCTTCACCAGTTCGATGACCGTATCATAGCGTCCGAAGGAGGGGATGAGGTAGATCCCGGCGACGCGCCCCGCCAGGGCCCGGATCAGTTCCTCCGCCATGCGCAGCCCTTCCTCCCGCCCGTCGGCCGCGGCGCGCAGGCGGGCGCGCACCGCCTCGGGGACCACCAACCCCGGCACCTCGTTGTGCAGGAACTCGGCGTGGCGGCTGCTGACCAGGGGGAGCACGCCGACCAGCACGGGCAGCGGGATGCGGCCGCCGATCCGCTCGAAGCGGTCCAGGGCCTCCGGCTCGTAGACCGGCATCGTGCAGATGAAGTCCGCGCCGGCGCGGACCTTGCGGTCGAGGATGCGCGCCTCGCGGTCCAGGTCGGCGGCGGAGAGGTTGAGGGCCACGCCCACCGAGAACGCGGTGGGCGTCCCGATGGCGTTGCCGGCCACGTCGCGGCCGCGGTTGAACTCCTTGATGAGCTTCACCAGCCCCGAGGGAGTGACGTCGCTGACGGCGGTGGCGTTGGGGTAGTCGCCGATCTGCGGCGGATCGCCCCGCAGCACCAGCACGTTGCGGATTCCCAGGGCGTGGACGGCCAGCAGGTCGGACTGCAGCCGCACCAGGTTGCGGTCGCGGGTGGTGAAGTGCAGGATCGTCTCCAGCCCCACCTCGGACTGGATGCGCGAGGACATCGCCCAGGGGCTCATCCGCAGCCGGGCCATGGGGTTGTCGGCGATGTCCACGGCGTCCGCGCCGGCCTCGCGCAGCCGGCGGCAGGCCTCGATCTCCCGGTGGTCGTGCACGCCCCGCGGGGGATGGACCTCCACGGTGACGACGAAGGTGCGCCCCAGCTTCTGCCCCAGGGCGCTGGGCGTCCCGGGCGGGGCGGCCACGGGCTCCGGCTCCACGACCGGGGCGCCGAGGGCCCACCGCGATCCGGTCTTCGCCTCGCTGGATACCTGCGGGTGCTGCAGGGCGTCGCGCATCCGGGCGATGTGCTCCGGCGTCGTCCCGCAGCAGCCGCCGACGATCCGCACCCCCAGCGCGACCAGGCGCACGGCGTGGGCGGCCATATACTCCGGCGTGGAGACGTAGATGTAGCGGCCGCCCACGTAGGAGGGGAAGCCGGCGTTGGGCATCGCCGAGAGGTACGCCGAGCGGACTGCGGCGGCCATCTGCTCCATCACTTCCAGCACGCCCTGGGGACCCACGCTGCAGTTGGCGCCGACCACTTCTGCGCCGGCCCGCTCCAGGGCCTGGACGATCTCCCGCGGTCCGTGCCCCAGCAGCGTCCGGCCGTCCTGGGTGAAGGTCATCTGCGCGATGATCGGCACCCCGGCCGCCTCGCGCGCGCCGCGCAGGGCCTCCAGCAGTTCGGCCAGGTCGGTGAACGTCTCCAGGATGAGCACGTCGGCCCCGCCGGCCACCAGCGCCCGCGCCTGCTCGCCGTAGGCCTCCCGGACCTCTTCGGGGGAGACCGTCCCCAGCGGCGCCATCGGCCGGCCGATCGGCCCCATCGATCCCGCGACGAAGACCCGGCGGCCGACGGCGGCGGCGGCGTCCCGGGCCAGCGCGGCGCCCGCCCGGTTGATCTCCTCCAGCCGGTCGGCCAGCCCGTGGCCGGCCAGCTTGAACCGGTTGGCGCCGAAGGTGTTGGTCTCGATCAGCTCGGCGCCGCTGGCCAGGTAGTCGAGGTGGATGCCGCGCACCAGCTCCGGGGCGGTCAGGTTCAGCTCGTCGAAGCACTGGTCGAAGGGGACGCCGCGGGCGTACAGCTGCGTCCCCATGGCCCCGTCGGCCAGCAGGACCCCCTGGTTCAGCCGGACGAGAAAGGCGTGCACGTCTCCCCCCACCATGCGGCGGTAACTGCCAGAGTACTCCACCGGGGGGCGTTTCGCAATGCGCCGCGGGGTAGATTCTACTCCGCCAGAAGGGATTTGGCGATGATGATGCGCTGGATCTCCGAGGTGCCCTCGCCGATCTCGGTGAGCTTGACGTCGCGCAGGTAGCGCTCTACGGGGTAGTCTTTGATGTACCCGTAGCCGCCGTGGATCTGCACCGCCCGGTTCGCGGCGCGGCTGGCCGCCTCGCTGGCGTACAGCTTGGCCATCGAGGACGCGGCGCGGATCGGCTCCCCCAGGTCGGCCAGCTGCGCGGCGCGCAGCACCAGCAGCCAGGCGGCGTCCAGCTCCGTGGCCGTGTCGGCGATCATGAACTGGATGGCCTGGTGCTCGGCCAGCGTCATCCCGAAGGCTTTGCGCTGCCCGGCGTAGGCGATGCTGTCGTCCAGGGCCGCCCGGCCCAGCCCCACGGCCATGGCCCCGATCCCGATGCGGCCGCGCTCCAGGACCGCCATCGCCTGCCGGTAGCCCTGCCCCTCCCCGCCGATCAGGTTGCCGGCGGGGACCTCGCAGTCCAAAAATGTGACCTCCGCGGTGTCGCTGGCCCGCAGGCCGAGTTTGTCCTCCTTCTTCCCCACGCGCAGCCCCGGCGCGCCGCGCTCCACGATGAAGGCCGAGATCCCCCGCCGCCCCGCGGCCGGATCGGTCTTGGCCAGCACGACGTAGACGCCGGCCACGCTGCCCTGCGTGACGAACACCTTGGTCCCGTTCAGCACCCAGACGTCGCCGGCGCGCACGGCCCGGGTGGTGATCGCCGCCGCATCGCTGCCGGCGCCGGGTTCGGTGAGGCACCAGGCGCCCAGGCTCCGGCCGGAGGCCAGTTCGGGCAGGTAGCGCGCCTTCTGCTCCGGGCTGCCGAAGAGGTGGATGTGGCCGGCGCACAGCGAGTTGTGGGAGGCCACGGTGAGGCCGATGGAGCCGTCCCCCCAGGAGACCGCCTCCACGGCCAGCGCCGCGCCCACCATCCCCAGTTCCGCCCCGCCGTAGGACTGCGGGATGGTCAGCCCCAGCAGCCCCAGGGCGGCCAGTTTGGGGACCACGTCGATGGGAAAGCGGCCTTCCTGGTCCCAGCGGCGGGCGTGGGGGCGCAGCTCCTGCAGGGCGAACTCGCGCACCGTCCGGTGCAGCAGGGCCTGCTCCTCCGACAGATCGAAGCGCATGCGCCGGCCTCCTCCTCACAGGACCGTCAGGGGCTCCCGGTCCGAGATCACCCCCTGCTCGCCGGCGATGAGCCGGCGCAGCGGCGCGGGCAGGGACATCACCCGCCGGTGCGTCTCGCCGTCGTAGAACCGCAGCCGCAGGCCGCGCTGCGCCAGCCGCCGGTCCACCTCGGCGGCGGAGAGGTCGTCCCAGACCGGCCGCCGGGCGCCGGCGACGAAGGCCCAGGGGTAGTCGAAGGAGAGGATGTACTCGCAGTAGGAGCGCGTGTGGGGGAAGACCTGGCGCACCGTGTGGTGGATCATCGCGTGCAGCCGGTCGCCGGCGTCGTAGTGCACACCGATGGCCTGGGTGACGAACAGGCCTTCCGGCGCCAGCACCCGCGCCACGGCCTGGTAGAACTCCCGGGTGAAGAGCAGCTTGCTCGGCCCGCCCTCGATGGGGTCGGTGACGTCGTTGATCACCACGTCGAACCGCTCCTTCGTCTCCTCGACGAAGGCGCGGGCGTCGCCGTAACGCAGGCGCACCCGCGGGTCGTCGAAGGCGCCGGCGTGCCAGCCCGGCAGGTGCTCCCGGCACAGCGCCACCAGCTCCTCGTCGATGTCCACCATCACGACCTGCTCGATCGTGGGGTGGCGCAGGATCTCGCGCAGCGGCGCGCCCTCGCCGCCGCCGCAGACCAGCACGCGCCGCGGCGCCGGATGGGCCACCAGGACCGGGTGCACCAGCAGCTCGTGGTAGATGTACTCGTCCACCTCGGCCGACTGGATCTTCCCGTCCACGATCAGGCAGCGCCCCAGGTGCTCGAGCTGCTGGACGACGACCTCCTGATAGCGGGTGCGGGCGCGGGCCACGACGGGGCCGGAGCGGTGCGCGTGCACCTCAGCCGGCGTGTACCGATCGTAGAACCAGATGCCCTTCAGCGGAAACTCGGCGGGCCGGGCGTCGAACTCGGGCACGGCGGGACCTCCCTGTCTCGGGTTCCCCCGCCGGGCGGCGTTATCCTTTCACCACGCCGATGGGCCGGGTGCGCACCACGCGGCGGCTGATGCCCGCGGCGTGGCAGACGGCGACCACGTCGGCGACGTCCTTGTAGGCCGCGGAGGCCTCCTCCGCCAGCAGCCCGCGGTCCTGGGCCCGCACCAGGATCCCGCGGCGCCGCAGCTCGTCGGCGATGTCGCGGCCGGCCAGGGTGCGGACGGCCTGCTTGCGCCCCATCACCCGGCCTGCGCCGTGACAGGTGGAGCCGAAGGACTCCCGCATCGCCTGCGCGGTGCCCACCGCGACGAAGGAGTAGCGGCCCATATCCCCGGGGATGAGCACGGGCTGGCCGATCTGGCGGTAGCGCGCGGGCACGTCGGGGTGGCCCGGCGGAAAGGCCCGCGTCGCGCCCTTGCGGTGCACCACCAGTCGGCGCTCGACGCCGTCCACCGTGTAGGGTTCGACCTTGGCGATGTTGTGCGAGACGTCGTAGACCAGCGACATGCCCAGGGCTTCGGGGCTGCGGCGGAAGACGGCGGCGAACGCCTCCCGGGTCCAGTGGGTGATCAGCTGGCGGTTGGCCCAGGCAAAGTTCGCGGCCGCGCACATGGCGGCGAAGTAGCGCGCCCCCTCCTCGGAGGTGAAGGGCATGCAGGCCAGCTGGCGGTCCACCAGCTGGATGCCGTGCTGGCGGGCGGAGCGCTCGGCGACGCGCAGGTAGTCGGTGCAGACCTGGTGGCCCAGCCCGCGCGACCCGCAGTGCACGAAGACCACCACCTGGCCGGGCGCCCCCAGGCCCATCGTCTCCGCCGCCTCCGGGTCGTACACCTCGTCCACGACCTGGATTTCGAGGAAGTGGTTGCCCGAGCCCAGGGTGCCGACCTGGCCGCGGCCGCGCTGCTTGGCCTGCGGGCTCACGGCGTCGGGATCAGCCTCCGGCAGGGCCCCGCCGCCTTCGATCGCCTCCAGGTCCTCCTCCCACCCGTAGCCCTGGCTCACGGCCCACCGGGCGCCGCCTTTCAGCGCCGCGTCGATGGCGCGCGTGTCCAGCTTCACCCGCCCCGTGGCGCCGACGCCGGAGGGCACGGCGGCAAAGAGCGCGTCGACCAGCTGCTGCAGCTGCGGCCGGACGGCCTCCTCGTCCAGGTTCGTGCGGATGACCCGGACCCCGCAGGAGATGTCGTAACCCACCCCGCCGGGACTGATCACGCCCTCCTGGGGGTCGAAGGCCGCGACCCCGCCGACGGGGAACCCGTAGCCCCAGTGGATGTCGGGCATGGCCAGGGAGGCGCCCACGATGCCCGGCAGCGTGGCGACGTTCGCCACCTGCTCCAGGGCCTGCTCCTCCGCGATCTGGGCCAGCATGCGCTCGTCGGCGTAGACCAGGCCGGGGACCCGCATGCCCCGCTTGTAGGACGGCGGGATCTCCCAGCGGTAGTCGTCGATCTTCTTCAGGATGTGGGTCCAGGGGGTGCTCATGCGCGCACCTCCGAGACGAGTGTACAGCAAGACGGGCCCTCCGGAAGAAGGCCCTCCGGCCTGCGGAGCGCCCTGTTTCCGTCCGGGAGATTCAGTCCGGGAGATCCGGCCCCGGAGATTCGCCTCGGGAGATTCGGCTCGGGAGTGTGGGCCCCGGAGGTGCGGGCCGGGAGGATCGGAACGGGAGGTTCGCGCCGGGAGGTGCGGACCGGGAGGTGCGAACCGGAGACTGCGGAAGGTCTAGAAGGGCATCGCCTCGACGCCCTTGATCTCGGGCACCGCGTCTCTGATCAACCGCTCCACGCCGGCCTGCAAGGTCATCATGGAGTGCATGCACCCCACGCAGGCTCCCGCCAGGCGGATCTGCACGATGCCGCCGACGATGTCCACCAGTTCGATGTCCCCGCCGTCACCCTGGATGTAGGGCCGGATCATCTCCAGGACCTGCTCCACCTTGCCGCGCAGTTCGGCGTCCGCGCGCTCCACCTGGGTCGTCATGTCGTCGCTCCTTCCTCCGATGCGGCGCCGGATGCCTCCGCTGCGGCGTCGGGCTCGCACCCGCACTCCTGGGGCTGGCCGCGGTCGTGGCGCGTGTGGAAGGAGTGGCCGCAGCCGCAGGTGGCGACGGCGTTGGGGTTGCGCACCGTGAATCCTTCGCCCATCTGGGAGGTGATGTAATCGATCTGCGCGCCGCGCAGGTAGGGACCGGAGGCGGAGTCCACCAGCAGGCGGACGTCCCCCTGCTCGATCACCGTGTCGTCGGGATGCCGCTCGGGGTCGAAGGCCATCCCGTAGGTGAAGCCCTCGCACCCGCCGGGCGCAACGAACAGCCGCAGATACAGATCCGGCTGCTCCTGGTTGGCCAGCAGTTCCCTCAGCTTGGCGACGGCCGCAGCGCTGATCGTAATCATCGTAGCTTCCATTCTATGGATTGCTGAGCAACCCTGTCAACAAAGCGCGCCGGCCGACGGGCTCCGGAAGAGCTGGGCGGGCGGACCGGGCTCGGCGGGCGGACCGGGATCGGCGCACCGCCCACGCTCGGCAGGGTCCCGGGCTCGCTACGCCTCCCGAGCTCGACAGGCAGCCTGCGCCCGGCAGGGGGACTGCGGTCGGCAGGCGGACTGCGCTCGGCAGGCGGACTGCGCTCGGCAGGCGGACTGCCCTAACCATCCGAGCCGCGCTCGTACGCCGACTGGGCTCACCAAGAGGGCGGTGTTTGAAACTCGTGCCAGCCAAAGTTCGGTACAACATTCAGGCCAGGATGGGCGCAGCTCCCATATCTGGTGTTCGGTCATCCGCCATGCGCTGCTGAGTTGCGCTCCTGACTGACCGGATTGGCCTCATCGGACCATCGAACACCACTTGAAAGGCCCGGATCACGTTGTGGTATAACAGGCGACGACCGCACATTCATCACCCGCATCGACCGCACATCGACCACACCCCGACCACACCCAGACTACACACCACACCCCGACCGCACCCAGACCACACACCGACCGCGCCCTGCGCGACCGCGATCCGCCGCACTGCTCGGCACCCCGTGGATGCCCGGCTCCCGAGTCCCTCAGGCATCCCGGGAGAAAGGAGGCACGCATGAGTGCACACACCGATGTCCAACGATCGCTCGGTGATGTCCCCAGACCGTTCGGTTCGGAGGCGCTGGCCAGCATCGGGCGGCTCTCCGACGGCGAACTGCTCGCCCGGGTGCGGGATCTGGCTCAACGCGAACGGGAAGGCACCGCCGCCCTCATCGCCCACCTGGCTGTCCTGGACCGGCGCCGACTCTACCTTCGGGAAGGCTACTCCTCGCTCTTCACGTACTGCACGCGGGCCCTCCACTTCTCGGAGAGCGCCGCCTACTGGCGGATCGAGGCAGCCCGGGCGGCGCAGAAGTTCCCCCTCGTCCTGGACCGGCTGGCCGACGGCTCCGTGCACCTCACGGCGGTGGTTCTGCTCGCGCCGCACCTCACCCCGGCCAACCACCGGGAGCTCCTGACGGCCGCCGTGCACAAGACCAAACGCGAGGTGGACGAACTGATCGCGGCCCTGCGCCCCAGGCCGCCCGTGCCGTCGGCCATCCGCAGGCTGCCGGGGGTGTCCCTGCCGTCTCCATCGCAGGCCGCCTCCCGGTTCGCCGGGGAGTTACCGGTCGCCCCGCCGCCCGGCGCGCCGATACCGGACGCGTCGCCGGCCGACCTCGCACGATCGGACCCCACGCCGCCCGACACAACCCCGACCGTCGCCGCCCCGCCCGACGCCACCCCGCCCGACGTAACGTCGCCCGATGTAACGTCGCCCGACGCGCCGACCGGCCCGGCCGACACCGTCCGCCTGCGAATGGGAAGGGTTGAACCGCTGGCTCCGCGATGCTATAAGGTCCAGTTCACGGCGAGCGAGGAGCTGTGCGCGAAGCTCCGTCGGGCGCAGGAGATGCTTCGTCATCAGATCCCGGACGGGGATCTGGCGCAGCTCATCGATCGGGCGGTCACCCTGCTGCTCGAGCGGCTGGCCGCACAGAAATACGGAGTGACTCAAGGCGGAGCGAAGGACCGCGATACCGGTTCGGGCGGACGGCGCGCCGGCGCCAACTCGCGCTACATCCCCGCCGCCGTCAGACGGGCGGTGTACGAGCGTGATGAAGGACGGTGCGCCTTCGTCTCGGCCAGCGGGCGCCGCTGCGGCGAGCGCGCCTTCTTGGAGTTCCACCATGTCGTGCCGTACAGCCTGGGAGGTGAGGCGACGGTCGAGAACATCCAGTTGCGTTGCAGGGCCCACAACGGTTTCGAGGCGGAACGGTGCTTCGGGCGTCGTCCGCCACCGGGCGGGCGGACCTGAGACCGGACATGAGACCGGACCTGCGGGTGGTGTTCCGCGCGGACGCCCGCCGTGCTGTCGGCGCCGGTCCGGCTGTCGGGCCCTGTCCGGCTGTCGGGCCCTGTCCGGCTGTCGGCGCCGGTCCGGTTACCCGCGCCTGCCCGGCTCTCCGCGCCTATCCGGTCATCGGCGCCGGTCCGGCGGGTCGGCGATGCGGATCGCCGCGCCCACCACCGGGTCGGCGAGCAGCGCCTCCAGTTCGCGGACGGAGAGTGCCTGCGGCGCATCGCGTCGGGCGTCCACCGAACACAGGAAGCCGAACGGCTCCTTCCCCGCGTTCACGAACTGGTGCGGGACATCCGGCGGGATGACCACGAGGTCGAAGGGCGCGACCTGGAACACATTGCGGCCGGCGACGACCGTCCCCGTTCCCCGGAGCACGACGATGGTGTGGGCGTGGGCGTGTTTCTCCAGGCTGCTGAATCCGCCGGCGCCCACCTCGAAGTACCGCAGCTGAAAGGCGAAGCCGTCTCCTCCGGCCAGCGTGTGCCGGACGACGTGGCGCCAGCCCATGCCCGCCGCTCCGCTCTCGCCCCGCTTGTACACCTGCGCCGGAACGCCTTCCCAGCTGAAGGTCTCCGGATCGAACTTTCGGTGGGCCAGGGCGGAGCGATCGACGACCGGCTCGGGCAGATCGCAACTGCCGGTTTGCGTCGTCGCCGGATCCGGCGCAGCGGCCGCATCAGGCGCATCTGAGGATGAGATCGGCGGAGCGGGCGAAATCTGGGACCGTCCGGGGCGGGATCTCACGGCCGCACCACCACCTTCAGGGCGTCGGCGGCCTCGCGCACCAGACGGTACCCTTCCGGAGCCTCGTCGAGAGGCAGGCGGTGGGTGACGAGGGTCTCTACCGGCATGCCCCCGCGGATGAGGGCCAGCGCCTCGCGGGTGTCGGCGGGACCGCAGGAGTACGACGGCACCACGCTCACCTCCCGAAAGTACGCGTCGTGGACCGGCAGCATCCAGCGGGCCTCGGGTTCCGTGGGCGTGAACAGGACAAGGGTGCCGCCGGGGGCGGCGGCCTCGAAGCCGGCCTGGATGGCCTCGATCGAGCCGGGGCCGACGATGACCACGTCCGCCCCTTCGCCGGCGGTGACGTCTCGGACGACCTGCGCCGGCGGTGTCTCCCGAACGTCGATGACGTGGTCGGCGCCGGCCTCGCGGGCACTGGCCAGGCGGCGGGGGACGCGGTCCGCGGCGAAGATCTCCCCCGCCCCCAGCCTCCGGGCCAGCATGACGTGGAGGAGCCCCATGACGCCGAGCCCGATGATCAGGATGCGGTCTCCGGCCCGCAGGCGGCCGCGCCGGATCGACTTCACCACGGTGGCCAGCGGCTCGATGAAGGTCGCCGCTTCGTCGGAGACCTCCTCGGGGACCAGCAGGGTGTCGCCGGCAACGATCTCCTCGGGGACCACCGCGAACTGCGCCAGCCCGCCCGGAATCAACCGCGTGCGCCGCCAGGTCGCGCAGTGGACATAGTCCCCGCGGCGGCAGGCGCGGCAGCGCAGGCAGGGCGCGTGGTGGTGCACGAAGACGCGGTCTCCCGGGGCGAACTCCCGCACCGCCGCGCCGCAGGCGACCACTTCGCCCACCGGCTCGTGCCCCAGGACCAGCGGCGCCTTGCGCGCCATGTACCAGTCCATCGCCTCGCCCGGGCAGAGGCCGCAGGCGCGGATCCGCACCAGCAACCCGCCCGGACCGGGGGCGGGCAGGCTGACCGTCTCCAATCGCAGATCGTCGGGGCTGTGGAAGACGACGGCGCGCGTGCGGACTACGTCCATCCGACGGCCTCCGGCAGGATCGCGTACTTCACGCCGTGGCCGCGGTCCAGGGAGGCGAAGACGTCCGCGATGCCGGGGAGGTCCCGCACGCCGCTCACGATCGGCCGCACGTCGATGGCGCGGGTGGCCAGCAGGCGGTGGGCTTCCTCCACGTCCGCCGGGCGGTAGTGGAAGCTGTTGATGATGTCCACCTCGTCGTAGTGCAGCCGGGTGGCGTCGAAGGCGACCTGCGCGCCGGCGGCGAGCCCGGCGAAGAGGAGCACCCGCCCGCCGCGGCGGGCCCACCCCGCCACCTCGACCCACATGCGCGCGCTGCCGGTGCACTCGATCACCACGTCGGGGCCCTGCCCGTCGCCGGCGTCGCGAATCTTGCGGGCCACGTCGTCGTGCTCGGTATCCACCACCGCGTCGGCGCCCATGGCCGCGGCCAGCGCCAGGCGCTCGCGGCGGCGGCCCACGGCGATGACGCGGACCCCCATCGCCTTGGCCATGCGGATGTGCAGGAAGCCGATTCCTCCCAGGCCGACCACGGCCACCTGCTCGACCGGCGTCGGCCGCAGGCGGCTCCAGGCATGCACCACGCAGGACAACGGCTCCAGGAACGCCGCCTCGATGTAGGAAAGCCCCGAAGGCTTGCTCAGCAGGTGGGTGGCGGCCACCTTCTCGGAGACGAGCAGGTAGTCGGCGTAGGCGCCGAGCACGATGCCTTCAAACTGCCGCTCGCAGAGGTTGTGGCGCCCGCGCCGGCAGGCCGCGCACTGGCCGCAGGGGGCCGTGGGCAGGGGCACCGCGGCGTCGCCTTCGCGCACCCCGCGCACCTCGCGGCCGACCGCAACGACGTCCCCGGCGCACTCGTGACCGAAGGGGCCGAAGGGCACCTTGGGATGGCCGCGCCGGTAGGTCTTCAGATCGGTCCCGCAGGTCAGCGCGGCGCGGACGCGCAGCACCACCTCCCCGGGACCGGGCGCGGGGACGGGCAGGGTGACCAGCTCGATGTGCCGCGGCTCCCGCAGGACGGCCTGGCGCATCACCGCCGTGGACTCCGCCGGGGAAGCATGCACTTCGACCACGTTGTGGCGATCGGACACACCCATGATTTCCAAAGGCGGCGTCCGGTTCCTTCAGGACGCGGGGCCCGCCTCGACCGGGCCCGCTTCTATGGGATACTGCCCGTTCATCCAGGCCACGATCCCGCCCGCGATGTTGTACGCGCGATCGTGCCCCTGCGCGCGCAGCGCCTGCACCACGGCGGCGCTGCGCTGGCCCACGGCGCAGTACACGATCACGGGACGGTCGGTGGGCACCTCGCCCAGCCGCGCGGGGAGCTCGCTCAGCGGAATGAGCCGGGCGCCGGGGATCCGGGCCGTCGTCCACTCCCACGGCTCGCGGACGTCCAGCAGGACGGCCTCCCCGCCGTCGAGCAGTTCCTTGGCCTGCTGCGGGCTGATGTCGGCCGACGGCACCGCGACGGCCGGGGATGCTCCGACGGCCGACGCTCCGGCCGGCACCAAGGAGGCGATCACCGCTGTGGGCGCGTGGACGGCGGAACGGCCCGGCACGCCGCAGAAGGCTTCATAATCAATCAGTTCGGTGATCGTGGGGTGGTCGCCGCACACCGGGCAGTTCGGGTTGCGGTTCCAGCGCAGGGTGCGGACCTCGCCGGAGAGGGCGTCGAAGATCAGCAGACGGTTGACCAGCACGTCGCCCCGTCCAAGCAGGAGCTTCACCGTCTCCAGCGCCTGCAGCGTCCCCATGAAGCCGGCCAGCGCGCCGATGATCCCGCCCTCGGCGCAGGAGGGCACGGCGCCCGGCGGCGGCGGCGTCGGGAACAGGCAGCGGTAGCACCCGGAGCCCGGCAGGAAGGTGGTGGCCTGCCCCTCCCATTTCAGGATGCTGGCGTCCACCAGGGGCTTGCGCAGGAAGACGGCGGCGTCGTTCACCAGGTACCGGGTGGGGAAGTTGTCGCTGCCGTTGACCACCACGTCGTAGTCGCGCAGGATGTCCAGGGCGTTGTCGCTGCTGAGCACCGTCTGGTAGGGGACCACGGTGACGTCGGGGTTGATGTCCTCCAGGGTGCGGCGGGCCGACTGGGTCTTGGGGCGGCCGACGTCGTGGGTGAAGTGCAGCACCTGCCGGTGCAGGTTGGTGAGGTCCACGCGGTCGCCGTCCACCACGCCCAGCGTCCCCACGCCGGCCGCGGCCAGGTAGAGCGCCACCGGGCTGCCCAGCCCGCCCGCGCCGATGATCAGGACCTTGCTCTCCAGCAGCCTGCGCTGGCCGGCGACGCCGAGCTCCTCGAGGATGATCTGCCGCGCGTAGCGCTCCATCTGCTCGTCACTGAGCAGCGGACCGCGGTGGGTAACCGCCATAGACGACTGCCTCCTTGAATCCCCATTCTAGCACAGCGGGTGCGGGTGACCGGGGCACACCTCCGAGCACGCGACACACCCCCGAACCCGGTACACACCCGAGCACCCGACACACACCCGAGCAACGGAGGCGCCGCCCGCGGCATTCCACTCGGGTCGCGCGGCTCGGGGAGCCGCGGGGCTCGAGGGGCCGCGCGGCTACGGGGCTCGAGGGGCCGCGCGGGTCGGGGGCCGCGGGGGTCCAGGGGTCGAGCGACTCGGGGTGTCCCGCGGCGGCGGACTGTCGGAAGGCGGATCGCACCGGCGGGCGGGGGGACGAACCGCGGTCTCCGCCCGCCGGCGCGGGATGAGGGAAGGACGAGGCCTACTTCACCGGGCCGCTCTGAAGCTCGACCACCACCGTGGCCTGGCGCACGCCCTTGTTGAAGACGTCGACGTCCGCGCGGACCTCGACGGTGCCGACCGCGAACAGCGTGTAGATCTGTTTCAGATTTCCCAGGATCAGCGTTCCGTCCCACCGGGTCGCGGTGAACGTGCCGGCGGGCACGGTGACCTTCAGGGTCTTGCCGCGGGAGACCACGTTGCTCCACCCGCTGCGGCCGGTGACCTCGCCGTTGGTGTAGATCTCGGCGCGCCCGGCCAGGGCCTCGTCCACGCCGGTCTGCGCGTAGGGTTTGTCGAAGACGGTCTCGGTGGTCGAACGGCCGTCGCTCGACGCCGCCACGGCCACCCGGAAGTACTTCCCCGTCCACAGGGTCAGGTGCCGCTCCACCTCCTTGGCCAGCGATTCACGCGTCTCGAAGAGATGGTAGCTCTTGCCCTGGAACGTGGTGGGGCCGCGATAGGTCACGGTGCGCGTCGTCACGGTCCGGCTGCCCTGGGGGGTGGCGCGGAGCACACGGTAGGTCCAGACTGTTCCGGGCTTGAAGGGCACCGGCGCGGGCGCGGCGGCCCGGGCCGGCCCGGTCGCCGCCAGCGCCGCGACGAGGGCCAGCGCCGCCAGCATGAACCGCATGGGGGGACCACCTCCTGTCTACCATCTGTTACCCATCCCGTGAAAACGGCAGACCCGTGAAAGCGGCAGACCCGGTGGTAGGAACGACAGAGGCGGGAACGACAGAGGCAGTGGGCACGGCGGAGGCTGCTTGGGTCGGGCGGAGGCTGCCCGGGCCGGCAGTTGACGACCGACACCGCCCGAGGGCGGTGTCATGCGCTATCATCAGGGAGGATCGCGGGGGGAGGGCGGGCCATGAACATCCGGCACGTGCTGGCGCAAAAAGGCGGCCAGGTCTACACGGTCGGTCCGGACCAGACGGTGCGCGAGGCCCTGGCGCTCCTCGCCGCGCACAACGTCGGCGCGCTGGTGGTGGTCGATCGGGAGGGCCGGCCGGTGGGGATCATCTCGGAACGGGACATCGTCCGCGCCGCCGTTGCCGACGAGCAGCTCTTCGGCCGGCCGGTGCGGCAGTTGATGACCCGCGAGCTCATCGTCGCCTCGCCGGAGGACGACCTGCGGGTCGTGGCCCATACCATGACCGAGCGGCGGATCCGGCACCTGCCGGTGGTCATGGGAGACCGCCTGGTGGGTATCGTTTCTATCGGGGATCTCGTGAAGGCGCAGCGCGACGCATACGAGGGCGAGATCGACATCCTGGAAGCGCGCGTGACCCCGGAGCATCCATGAGGGTGCCGGGCACCGAGGATCATCCGGTCCGCGTGGCGATCATCGGCGCCGGGCCCACGGGATTCTACGCCGCGGAGCAGCTCCTCAGCCGGAAGGACCGGATCGCCTCGGTGGACGTCTTCGACCGCCTGCCCACGCCCTACGGCCTGGTCCGCTACGGGGTGGCGCCGGACCACCAGAAGATCAAATCGGTCACCGCCGTCTACGACCGGACGGCCTCGCATCCCCGCTTCCGCTTCTTCGGCAACGTGGAGTACGGGAAACACCTCACCCTCGAAGACCTGACCCGCCACTACCACCAGATCGTCTTCTGCACCGGCGCCCAGACCGACCGCCGCCTGGGCATCCCCGGAGAAGACCTCGCCGGCAGCTATCCGGCCACGGAGTTCGTGGCCTGGTACAACGGCCATCCGGACTACACCGACTACCGCTTCGACCTCTCCCAGGAGGTCGCCGCCGTGGTAGGCATCGGCAACGTGGCCGTGGACGTGGCCCGGATCCTGCTGCGCTCGGCCGACGAACTGGCCCGGACCGACATCGCCGACTACGCGCTCGAGGCGCTGCGCGAGAGCCGGATCAAGGAAGTGCACATGCTCGGCCGGCGCGGGCCGGCCCAGGCCGCCTTCACCAATCCCGAGATCCAGGAGCTCACCGAGCTTCCCAACGCCGACGCCACGGCCCGTCCGGAGGAAGTGGCCCTCGACGAGCTGAGCAGAGCCGCCGTCGAGCGCACCCGGGATTACACCACGATGAAGAAGGTGGAGATCCTCCAGGCCCTCGCCGCCCGGCCCAGCCGCGGCAAACCCCGCCGACTGGTGCTCCGCTTTCTGGTCTCGCCCACGGCGCTGGTCGGATCCGACGGCCACGTGCGGGAGATGCACCTGGTCCGCAACCGGTTGGAAGCCACCCCGGCCGGCACGCTGGTGGCGAAACCCACGGGGGAGACGGAGACGCTTCCCGCGGGGCTGGTCTTCCGCTCCGTGGGCTACCGCGGGGTCCCCCTCCCCGGCATCCCCTTCAACGACAAGTGGGCGGTCATCCTCAACGACAAGGGACGCGTGCTGGATCCCGACACGCAGGACCCCCTGGTCGGACTCTACACCGCGGGGTGGATCAAGCGCGGGGCGACGGGCGTGATCGGCACCAACAAGCCGGATGCCGCCGAGACCGCGGCCAACATGCAGGCCGACCTGGATCAGGGCCGCATGCTGGCCCCCGACCATCCCGAGCCGGAGGCCATAGACGCGCTGGTCCGGGAGCGGCAGCCCTACGCCTTCTCCTACGCGGACTGGCGGAAGCTGAACGAGATCGAGGTGGCCCGGGGCCGGGCGGCCGGCCGCCCCCGCGTTAAGTTCACCCGCATCGAGGAGATGCTCGCCGCCCTGGGCCGGACGTAGGCCCCGCCGAAGACCAGCAGAACCGCAGAGGAACAGCACAGGAACCACGAAAGGAACCGCGTTGGCAAGGGAAGAACCCTAGCGGCACGTCGTTTCGGGGGCCGCGGGGCGTGGATCCGACAATCCTGCCGGCCAAACTGCAGATCCCACTCGCGCAACCCAAGACGCTTCATCGCGCCCGCCTGACGCGGCGGCTCGATGAAGCGCTACACCGGCCGGCCACGATCATCGCCGCCGATGCGGGATTTGGGAAGAGCACGCTGGTCGCGGCCTATCTCGCCGACGAGGGCCGCCCGGCGGTGTGGTACCGGCTGGATCGGGGGGACAGCGATCCAGCGCTCTTCGCCGCGCACCTCCTGCACGGACTCCGGCCCTACCTACCGCGCCAGGCGCACGCGGCGGCCGTCGGCGGTCTCGGCCATGTCACGGACTGGCGGGTGGCGAGCCACCTGCTCTCCGTCAGCCTCCACCGCCTGCGGACCGATGTCGTCATCGTGCTCGACGACTTTCATCTGCTCGACGCGCCGCAGCTCGCGGAGGCGATCACCCGCCTGATCGAAACGCTGCCGGCGCGCGCCCGCCTCGCGCTGCTCACCCGGAGCAGACCGGCCTTCCCGCTGGCCCGGTGGCGGATCGAGGGTCGCCTCGCGGAGATCGGGACCGAAGATCTCCGGTTCACGGCGGAGGAGGTGCGCGACCTCCTCGTCGGCCTGCACGGGCTGCCGCTGTCGGAGGCCTCGCTCCACCTCATCGGCGCCCGGACCGAGGGGTGGCCGGCCGGGATCGTGCTGGCGCTGCACGCGGCGATCACGCGCGGTCCGCAGGCGGTCGCCCAGTCCTTGAGCACCCTGTCGGGATCGACGCGCGAGATCTACGACTATCTGGCCCAGGAGGCCTACGAGCGCCAGGCGCCCCCGGTCCAGCGGTTCCTGCTGGCCTCGGCCGTCGTCGCCCAGTTCAGCGTGCCCCTGGTCGAGGCGCTCCTCGACACTCCGGCGGACGAGCTCCGGACGATCGTCGATCATCTGGAACGCAGCCACCTGTTCATCGTTCCGCTGGACAGGGAGCGCCTGTGGTACCGGTATCATCACCTCTTCCAGGAGTTCCTCCGGCAGGTCGGAGCCGAGCAGGACCAGGAGTGGATCCGCGACATCCATCGGCGCGCCGCCGCCTGGTGGGAACGCGCCGGCGACGTCCACGAGGCGATGACCCACCTCGCGGCGGCTGGGGAAACCCGGCGGGCGGCACATCTGCTGAGCGCCAACGGGACCGACATCGTCTCCCGCGGACACCTGGAAACCATCCGCCGCTGGCTGGCGGCGCTGCCCGAGCCCTTCTGGCACGCGGCGCCGCGTCTGTACTACATCCGGGGACTGGCCCAGCTCATCGCCGGGACTCCCCGGCAGGCCGTGCGGTCGCTCCAGCAGTCCCGCCAGGTGCTTCGCGCCGCCGGCGATGTCGAGGGAGAAACCATGGCCGTCCGCTGGCTGGTCAATGCCGCCGCCTGGGAGGGCGAGATCGACCTGCTCTCCCGACTGCTCCCCCAGATCACCGAACTGGAAACGCGACTGCCGGACGGCGCGCTGATCCCCCGCGCCCATCTCCACGCCGCGGCGGGCCGGATCGCGCTGTGGACCGGAGATCTTCAGGGCGCCGAAGCACGCTGCCGCGGAGGCCGGGAGGCGGCCGCCGCGAGCGGCGACGCGTACACCGAGATCTGGTGCGCTCGGGCCCTGACCGACCTGCTCATGACCACCGGAAGGTTCTCCGAGGCCGCGGGCGTCTACGAGGAGATCATCGCCTCCGCCCGGGCGCGCGACTGGTGGCACGAAGCCGCCCACCTGCACACCGAGCTGGCCGAAGTGCTGCTGTTCCTGGGCCGGCTGGACGAGGCCGAACGCCACCTGGGCGAGGCCCGGCTGCTGCAGGCGACGATCCCCTGCCTGGTCCTGAAGGCCGAACTGGCCCATAAGACCGCCCAGGCCGCCGGGCGACAGGGGGCGCGGGACCGCGCGGAGGCGATCCTGCGGGAACTGCTCGGCCCAGGAGAGGGCGCGACGCCTTACGGTCTCTGGCGCTTTCTTGCCGCGGTGGACCTCAGCATTCTGCTGGCGGAGACGGCTCCAGGTGAAGCCCTGCGCCTCGCGGAGGAGGCGGTCGCGCAAGGGAGTCGGTTCGGGGTCGTCCGCCACGGCCAGGCACTATTTGCCGCAGGTCTCGCCGGGCGTTCCTCCGAGCAGTGTCGGGACGCGGCCGCGGCTTTCGCCAGGGCCTCCGCCCCCCACTGGCAGGCGCTGAGCCTGCTCCACGCCGCCGCACTCGCCCCCGCCGGAGACCGCACCGCCTTGAGGGCGCAGGCGCTGCTCGCTCTGCGGGGGCTCACCCCCGAGGGCTGGGAGTTCCTCCTGGCGCGCGTCTTTCCCGGAATCCTCGCCCCCTATCGGGACGATCCGGCGATCCGCGCCCGCGCCGCCCCGCCGGCCCGCCCGAACATGCCGCGGCTGACCGTCCGCTGCCTCGGCCCGTTCACCGTGATCCGCGACGGGATCCCGCTCGGCCAGAACGACTGGCCGCGGGCGGCGCCCCGGAGGCTGCTGCAGTACCTCCTTATTCAGGACAGACCTGTGCACCGTGAGGAAGTGATCGAGCACCTGTGGCCCGGCGCCGACCCGCAGCGCGGGGCCAATCAGCTGCGTGTGGCGCTGGCCCATCTGCGCCGCGTCCTCGAGCCGGACCGGCCCGCCCGAGCACCGTCCCGGCTGGTGCTCAGTTCGGCATCGACGCTGGCGGTGGCGCGGGACCGCCTCGATGTCGACCTCGATCGATTCCGCGCGGCCATCGCCAAGGGCGCCTCCGGCGCGGGGCCGGAACGGACCCGCGCGCTCATTGAGGCGGTCAGCCTCTACAGGGGACCGCTGTTCGCCGACGATCCGTACGAGGAGTGGGCCCACGTCCACCGCGAGCGGTTGGTCCGACAGTTCCTCGAGGCGCTGAGGCTGCTCGCCGAAGAAGAGGAACAGATGGGACGCCACGAAGACGCCCTCACCCGGTGGCGGGCGGCCGTCGAAGCCGACCCGTACGCCGAGCAGGCGTACCGCGGCATGATGCGCTGCTCCCTGGCGCTCGGCCGCAGTGCGGATGCGCTGCGGGCGTTCGCGGCCTGCACGCAGGCCCTCGCCGGCATCGACGCCGCCCCCTCCTCCGAGACCCTGGCTCTGCGCGACCTCGTTCCGGTTCCGCCCACCCGTTAATCCCCGGATAACGCCGCCCGGATAGAGTGGACCCCACTACCCGCTCCGGGGGGTGTGCCCTGGTGAAGAGAGCCGCGTGCCTGTCGATCCTGCTCCTGAGCCCGGCCTCGATCGGAGGCGTCGCCTGGGCGCGGGCCGCCGAGGCCGCGGTGGAAGTCGCGAACATCGGGCACAACGCCCTCAATCGGGGGACCGTTCCGCTCAAGTTCCTCGTCGTCTACACGGGCGAGGAAGGCAAACCGACGACGGTCGCCCCGTGACGGCCGACGATGCGCCTGGCCTACGATGCTCAGGCCGACGCCCTGAGTCTGACCTTCAGGGAGGGGACCGTGAGGAGCAGCCGGGAGATCGCCCGGAGCGTGATCGTCAATCTCGACCCGGCTGGGGAACCGGTGGCGATCGAAATCCTCAACGCCCGGCGATGGATCGGACGAAGGGGGCTGAGCCGGATCGCCATCGATCTGCAGGACCTCTGGCCGGCGGAGTGACGGACCCGGCCAACCAGGCGGCGCTGAGACACGAGGAGGCAGCGAGATGATCCGCATGCGTCACTTCACGATCATGCTGGGACTGCTGGTGGTGCTGTCCGCAGGTCAGGCCTCCGCGTCGCACACGGGGCTGCTCTTCGGCGCCTCGTCGCGGGTGGTCATGACGATGTCCGAGTGGAAGTTCTCGCCCTCCACCATCACCCTTCCGGCGGGGGTATCGGTCGATCTCGTCCTGGAGAACACGGGCATCCAGTCCCATGTCTTCATGGTCTATCCGGCGCCGAAGACACCGTACAAACTGACCAGCGACTGGTGGGAGTACGTGCTCGAGCGGACCTATTTCCAGGGCATGGGCGAGATCATCGTCCACCGCCGCTACGACTTCGTCGTCTCCGGGACGCGGCTGGCGGAAGTGGCGGTGGAACCGGGGAAGACGGTGACCCTCACGTTTACGCCGGTGAAGAAGGGGCGGTTCGAGATCGGGTGCCACCTTCCTACCGGCGGAGGGAGCCACTACGCCGCCGGGATGAAGGGCCTGTTCATCGTCAGGTAGGGGTGATCCTCCCTACCAGCGCAGCAGCAGGCGCAGCGCCTTGACGCGGTGGCGGCTGAGGGGCACCTCCTTCCGGCCGTCGAGGGCCAGGCTGTAGGCGTTGCGCGTCCAGGGGATGATGCTGCGCACATGCTCCAGGTTGACCAGGTAGGCGCGGTGGGCGCGGAAGAAGGGGGCGGGCTCCAGGCGCCGCGCGACGGTGGTCAGGGTCCAGCGGACGGGCAGTTCATCCCGCTCGGTGACGACGCGGACGCGGCCGCCGTCGGCATAGCAGTACAGGATCTCTTCCAGCGGCAGCAGCCGGATCTCGCCGTCCAGGTGGATGGGCAACCGCGCCGGAGCGGCCATGGAGCCATCAGGCGCAGGCGATCCCGCGACGCAGGGCGTGCACGGCGACTTCGGCCTGGCTGTGCACGCCGAGTTTGCGGTAGGCCGACTTGAGGTGGTTGCGCACGGTGTGGGCGCTGAGGTGCAGCTCCCGCGCGATGTCGCGCACCGAGTGTCCGGCCACCACCTGCTGGACCACCTCGATCTCCCGGCGGGACAGGGGGAACGGTCCGCGGGAGGCGATCCGCGGCGCGGCGGCCCGCTGCACGGCGGCGGGAGCGATGGCCGGATCGATCACCCGCTGGCCGGAGGCCACCCGGCGGACGGCCTCCACCAGCTGCGCGGCCGGAGCGGTCTTGAGGAGGTAGCCGGAGGCGCCGGCGCGCAAAGCCTCCAGGACGTAGGGTTCCTGGTGGAACATCGTCAGGACCAGCACGGGGATCGCCGGGAACTGCCGTCGCAGCGCCCAGGTGGCTTCCACACCGTCCATGCCGGGCAGCCCGATGTCCATGAGCACCACCGAGGGCTGGAGACGACGGGTCAGGGCCAGGGCTTCCGGGCCGCTGGCGGCCAGCCCCACAACCTCGAAGGCGGGGTCGGAGCGCAGCAGGACGGCCAGCGTTTCCGCCACCAGGCGGTGGTCATCGACGAGGAGCAGGCGGATGGCAGACACAACCAGACCTCCTCTGCCCTCCGCCTGATGCCGATCATAGCGGCCGCGGCCGAAACTGCAATACCGGAGGTGAGCTAGCCCGGCGGGACTGGTGGTCGGATGGCGCCCTCGGACGCCCCTTCTCCCTCGAGGAGACGGAAGAGGCGCCGCCGCAACTCGGGGGGCATGGGGCCTTCCCGACACTTCTCTTCGATCAGCGCCATCAGGCGGCGCTGGAACTCGTACTTCGAACCGCACCCCTCGCACTCGGCGACGTGGGCCCGGATCTCCAGGTAGGCGTCTTCGGAGACCTCGCCGTCCAGATAGCTCCAGACCTGCTCCAGTACCTGTTCACAGTCGATCTCGCTCATCGGGTCCCACCCGTCCCGCTCGCCGGAGACGGCCCGGCACCGACGTAACGGGCGCGGCGTGCATACTCCCAGAGCTTGACCTGGAGCTGGCGGCGCCCGCGGTGCAGGCGCGACATCACGGTGCCGATGGGAATGCCCAGGATCTCCGCGATCTCCCGGTAGGAGAAGCCCTCGATGTCCGCCAGGATGACCACGTTGCGGAAGGCCTCGGGCAGGCTGTCCAGCGCCCCTTTGACGTCGGCATCCATCAGGCTGCTCAGGAGCAGCTCTTCGGGGTTGCCGGCCCGACGGAAATCCTCGCTCTCGTGCACCTTGGAGTAGAGATAGAACTCGTCCACATCTTCCTGGTCCACCACCTCCGGCTCGCGCTCGCCCTTGCGGTAGCCGTCGATGTAGGCGTTCATGAGGATGCGGTACAGCCAGGCGCGAACGTTGGTGCCCGGACGGAAGGTGTGGAAGGACCGCCAGGCCCGCAGGAAGGTCTCCTGGAGCAGATCCTCCGCCCGCGTGCGGTTCCGGGTCAGGCGCAGGCTGGCCCCAAAGAGGCCGTCCAGATGTTCGCTGACCATGGCTTCGAACCGCGCCCGGTCCTCGGCCGTATATTCGCGCTGGTGGACCAATACCCCGGCTCCCATCGGTCGCCCGGTCCAACGGCCGGGCGTCCCCCCGCATTCCCGTCTTCTGTCACGGGCAACCAGCAAGACCAGCCGCGACACCCTGGTCCCCCCTCAGTGTACCTTACGTCGGGGTCGCCGAGTGTACCCGACATCAGGGTCGCCGACAGGCGTTGCGGTCCGGAGGCCTTCGTTCCGGTGCAGGACGGAGGCGCGCCCGCCGGGGCGCGGCGTCGGATCCGGCCCCGCGGCGTCGGATCCGGCCCCGCGGCGTCAGACCCGGCCCGCGGGTTGCCGCGCGCGGGCGCTGACGTCGGCGAGCGAGATTCCTTTGAGGACCTGCGCCACGGCGCCGTTGATGGCGTGCCACACCGGACGCAGGCTGCACCCGGCCGCGTAGACGCAGTCCGGCTCGCTGGTCTCCACGCACCACCAGGGAGCGGTGGACCCCTCCAGGACGTCGAAGGCCTCGTGCAGGCTGATCTGTTCCGGCGGCCTGGCCAGGGTGTGGCCGCCCGTGGGCCCGCGCTTGCTGCTCACCAGACCGGCCCGCCGCAGCGTTGTCATCAGCTGGTTCAGGTAGGGCTCCGGCAGTCCCTGCCGCTCGGCGATGTCGCGGCTCTGCACCGGCCCCTCGCCGTAGTGGTTGGCGAGGTCGATCAGCGCCCGCAGACCGTACTCCGCGCGCGTGCTGACCTTCATGCCACGATCACGGTCCCTTCGCTGACCCGGCCCTCGACGATCCGGAAGACCCGCACCTCGGGACAGGAGGGATCCTGCAACGAGACGATGAGGTAGAAGGAGTCGGGATAGGTGGCCTTGGCGATGTCGGTGCTGGACGGATAGGCCCTCGTCCTCGGGTGCGAGTGATAGATCGCCGTCAGCTCCAGCCCCTCGGCCTCCATCAGCCGGTGCGCCCGGTACAGCTCCTGGGGATCCATGTTGTAGGTCACCGGGCTGTGGTCGATATTCGTCCCCCGGAAGACCCGCTCCACCCGGTGCCCGTGCCCCAGGAGCAGCCCGCAGCACTCCAGGGGCGCCTCCTCCAGCGCCTGGGAGAGCACCGCCGCCAGGTGTCCGGCGGCCAGGACGACGGCGTCTACCCTCCTTTTATAGCAGAACCGCCGCCGGAAAGAAACCGACGTTCCCTCCCCCAGGCGCCCTTCCACGGTCACGAACCCGTCGTCCGACGCAAACTGCGGCGAGGTCTCCCACATCGCCGTGGAGAGGTACCGGTCCCCCCCGTCGGGACCGATCGCCACCACCACGCCGGCCTCCAGGGTGTGGGCCACGGCCAGCGCGCCGACCGCGGCCGCCCCGGCGGACTGTCCCGCCAGGATGCCTTCCTCGCGCGCCAGCCGCCGGGCCATGGCGTAGGCCGCTTCGGTCGGGACGGACACCTTGAGGTCGTGCCCCGCCGGATCGTAGATGCCGGGGACGATGGCCGTGGCCATGTGTTTGAGCCCCTCGATCCCGTGCAGGCCGCTGTCCGGCTCCACGGCGACGATCGTCACGCCGGGGGTTCGCTCGCGCAGGTACCGTCCGGCGCCCATGATCGTCCCGCTGGTGCCCAATCCGGCCACGAAGTGCGTGATCCGTCCGCCCGTCTGCGCGTAGACTTCCGGACCCGTGGTGGTGTAGTGGGCGCGGACGTTGCTGGGGTTGTTGTACTGGTCGGCGTAGAAGTAGCGGTCGGGCGCGGCGCGGGCCAGTTCCCGCGCCAGGAGGATCGCCCCGTCGGAGCCCTCGAGCGGGTTCGAGTACCGCACCTCGGCGCCGTAGGCCCGCAGGATGGCCTTGCGCTCGGCGCTCACGTTCTCGGGCACGACCAGGTGCACCGGATAGCCCTTGGCCGCCCCGATCATGGCGTAGGCGATCCCGGCGTTGCCCGAGGAAGCATCCAGGATGATGCGGCCGGGCCGGAGCCGCCCGTCCCGCTCCGCGTCCTCGATGATCGCCCGCACCGGCCGGTCCTTCACCGACCCCCCGGGATTGAACCACTCCGCCTTGATGTAGACCTCCACGGCGGGCGGCAGATCGGCGGTCAGCCGCCGCAGGCGGATCAGCGGGGTGTTGCCGATGCAGTCCAGCACAGAGGCCATCAGGGAAACGCGCGGCGGCGGACCTCACTCATCAAACAGGAAGGCCCCTTCCGGGTAGTAGCGGACGCGGCCGTCGAGCAGGCGGGCGCGGACGAGCTCCTGCAGGCGGGCGTTGGCGCGGTCGATCTCCTTCCCCTCGGCCAGAAGGTCCAGCGGGATGTTCACCCGCAGCGCCCGGCCGGGGATCAGGTGGCGCGTGATGCCCGTGGGCAACTTCGCCGGCGAGGCGGCGATGGCCACGATATCCTGCTTGTCCAGCTGGGGAAAGACCACCACGGCGGAGATCTCCCCGTAGCTGCGCACCAGGGTATCGAAATCCTCCGTCGGCACGCGGTAGATCCGCGCCGCGCCCTTGTAGGCGGCCACCACCCGGCGCAGCAGATCGGCCAGCCGGTGCTGCGGCGAGAGGGGCACGACGAAGGCGTGGGCGTTGGTCAGGAGGTAGCAGGCCGCCTGCCGGTCCCGCAGCGCCTTCGCCGCCGCCTCGCGGGAGGCCGCCTCCAGCGGGACGCCGGCCTCGCGCAGCGCCCGGGGCAGGTCCATCGGGTCCAGGATCAGATGGCGCCACACCTCCAGGCGGACCGCCGGGTCGTCGTAGTTCACCACCTGGAGCGGCACCGCGGGCAGGTCCAGACGGGCCAGGGCGCTGACCCGGTTGGCGCCGTCGAGCACCACATAGCCGTCCTCGCCGAGCAGCGCGGCCACCGGCGGGTTGCGCAGCATGCCGTCGCGGCGCAGCCGCTCGGCCAGGCCCGCCACCCGCAGCGGGTCGGCGTCCTCGTGCAGGGCCACCTGCGCCCGGGACACCACGCGCAGGTCGGGCAGCACGCGGCCGGCGACGCGCAGATCCATCAGGACCGCCCGACCTGCCTGGCCAGGTAGTCGATGACGTCGATCTTCGTGACGATCCCCACCACGGCGCCGTGGTCCACGACGACCGCGGCGTTGGCGGAGAGGAAGATCCCGGCCAGGGCGTCCACCGGCGTCTGCGGGTCGACCACCGGCGGCGCGGGATCGACGATGGACTCGATGGGATCGGCCCCCCGGTGGTCGCCCTGGAGCAGCGCGTTGAGGAGGTCCACCTCGGAGATCATGCCCACCAGCCTGCCCTCGTCCAGCACGGGCAGCTGCGAGACGTCGTGTGCCTTCATCTTGGCGATGACGTCGTTCATCGCGTCGCCCCGCGAGGCCGTGACCAGCCGGCCCTCCCGGCCCCGGAGGAGATCGCCCACCACCCCGGGCGTCTCGAGGAACCCGTGCTCGCGCATCCAGTCGTCGCTGAAGAGCTTGCTGAGGTAGCGCGAGCCGGAGTCCGGCAGGATGACCACCGCGCGCAGGCCGGCGCCCGTCTCGGGCAGCGTCCGCAGATACTTGACCGCGCCGGCCACCGCGGCGCCGCCGCTGCCGCCGCAGAAGATGCCCTCCTCCCGGACCAGGCGGCGGGCGGTGAGGAACGCCTCCCGGTCGGACACCTGGACGACGTCGTCCAGCACCGAGAAATCCATGGTCTGGGGGAGGAAGTCTTCGCCGATCCCCTCCACCTTGTAGGTGTGGGGTTCGGGCAGGCGGCCGGTCCGGAAGTACTCGTAGAAGACCGAGCCGACCGGGTCGACGCCGATCACCCGCAGGCGCGGCTGCCGCTCCTTCAGGTAGCGGCCGGCGCCGGAAATCGTCCCGCCGGTGCCCATGGCCACGACGAGGAGGTCGATCCGGCCGCCGGTCTGGCGCCAGATCTCCGGGCCCGTGGTCCGGTAGTGGGCCTGGGGGTTGGCCGGATTGGCGTACTGGTTCGCGTAGAAGGCGTTGGGCGTTTCCTGCGCCAGGCGCCGGCTGACGCTGTAGTAGCTGCGCGGATCCTCCGGCGCCACCGCGGTGGGCGTGATCACCACCCGCGCGCCGAAGGCGCGCAGCAGGCGGATCTTCTCCTCCGACATCTTGTCCGGCATGACGAAGATCGTCCGGTAGCCGCGGACCGCGGCGGCGATGGCCAGGCCGACGCCGGTGTTTCCCGAGGTGGCCTCCACGATCGTGCCGCCCGGCCGCAGCGCGCCGGAGCGTTCGGCCTCCTCGATCATCGCCGGGCCGATCCGGTCCTTCACCGATCCTCCGGGGTTGAGGAACTCGAGTTTGGCCACCACCTCGGCCCGCACACCCCGCGTCACCTTGTGCAGCCGGACCAGCGGTGTGCGGCCGATGACCTCCAGGATGGTGTCGCAGATCTCCTCCGCCCCGCCGGCCATGGCCGGGATGATCGAGACCTCGTCGCCCTCCTCCAGGGGCGTGCCCAGGCCCTGCCGCTGCCGGATCTCGACGCCGTTGACGAAGACGTTGATGAAGGCCCGCACCCCGCCCGCCTCGTCGCACAGCTCGCGCCGGATCCCGGGAAACTGCCGCTCCAGGGCCTCCAGCGCCTCGCCGACATCGGCGGCGCGGACGGCCACCTTGGCCTGTCCGCCGGTCAGCCGGCGCAGCGGGGTGGGAAGGTAGACGGTGGCCATGGCTTCTCCGTTCAGGACGCGGCCGAAGCGAGCGCCTGCTGCAAGTCCTCAACGAGATCGTCGGGGTGCTCAATTCCGACGGAGAGGCGCAGCAGCCCCGGATCGATCTGCAGCGGGGAGCCGGCCAGACTGGCGTGGGTCATGCTGGCCGGATGGTCCAGCAGCGACTCCACGCCCCCCAGGCTCTCGGCCAGGGTGATGACCCGGACCCGGGCGGCCACCGCCCGGGCCGCGGCCTCTCCTCCCTTCACAATGAACGACACCATCCCGCCGAATCCGCTCATCTGTCGACGGGCGATCTCATACCCCGGGTGCTCGGGCAACCCCGGATAGCACACGCGCGACACGCCACGGTGGCTTCTGAGGAACTCGGCAATGCGCATGGCGTTTCGCGCGTGGGCTTCCATCCGCACGGCCAGCGTGCGCAGCCCGCGCAGGACCAGCCAGCAGTCGAAGGGCCCCGGGACGGCGCCGGCGGCGTTCTGGTGGAACTTCAGCGTCTCGTAGATCTCCTTGCTCGAGGTCACCACCGCGCCGCCCACCACGTCGCTGTGGCCGCCGAGGTACTTGGTGGTGGAATGGACGACGATGTCGGCGCCGAAGCGCAGCGGGCGCTGGAAGTACGGCGAGGCGAAGGTGTTGTCCACCACGACCAGGGCGTCCCGGCCGTGGCCGAGGTCGGCCAGGCGGGCCAGGTCCAGAATCTTCAGATACGGGTTGGTCGGGGTCTCGATCAACACCATCCGGGTGCGGGGCGTGAACGCCGCCTCGACCTGCGTCGGATCGGTCATGTCCACACAGGCCGACTGGATGCCGTAGCGCCGCAGCACCCGCACGAACAGCCGGTACGTCCCGCCGTAGACGTCGTCGGGCAGCAGGACGTGGTCGCCGGGGTTGAGCAGGTAGGCCACCGCGGTGATCGCCGCCATCCCCGAGGCGAAGGCCAGTCCGTAACTGCCTTCCTCCAGGGAGGCGAGGGCCGTCTCCAGCGCGGTGCGCGTCGGATTCCCCGTGCGGGCGTACTCGTATCCTCGGTGCTCGCCCGGGGCGGACTGGGCGAAGGTGGAGGTCTGGTAGATGGGCGGGATGACGGCGCCGGTGGCGGGATCGGGGGCCTGACCGTCGTGGATGGCGCGGGTCTCGAAGCGTCGGGTCATGGCGGCGACCCCGCGCCGACGGCGCCGGCCGGCTCGACGGCCGCCCTGGCCCGCAGCGCCTCCACCGTGACGGGCTCCAGCGCGAGGTCGTACACCTCCGCGAAGCGCCGGGCGTACGCGGCGCGGACGTCGGCCATGGCCACGGGACGGCCCAGCAGCCGGGCCATCGACGTGACCGGTTTGCCCAGGCCGCAGGGGTTGATCAGGGCGAAGTGGCCGAGGTCGGGATCGACGTTCAGGGCGAAGCCGTGCATCGTCACCCTGCGCTTCACCGCCACCCCGACGGAGGCGATCTTCTCCCCGCCGACCCACACCCCGGGGTATCCCGGCAGTCGGCCGGCGGCGATGCCGAAATCGGCCAGGGTGCGCAGCAGCGTCTCTTCCAGCGACCGCATGAAGCCCACGATGTCCTCGCCGTACCCGCGCAGGTCGAGGATCGGGTAGCCCACCAGCTGGCTCGGCCCGTGGTAGGTAATGCTGCCGCCGCGTTCGATCTCGTAGACGCCGAACCCCTGCGCCCGCAGAGCCTCACGCGGAAAGAGCAGGTGCTCGGCCTTCGTCGACCGCCCGATGGTGAAGACGGGTTCGTGCTCCAGCAGGATCAGCCCGTCGGAGATCGCCCCCCGCTGGCGCGCGGCCACCAGCAGCTTCTGCAGCGCCCACGCCTCGGCGTAGGGCGTCAGCCCCCGATCCAGATCCAGCAGCCACCCGGTCCGTCCCATTACCCCCCATTGTACCAGCGAGCCCCGCCCGGGCCGACTGCCCCGGGCGGGCGATCGCCGCCGGAGGCCGGCGGAGGTGACTTCCCCGCGTCAGGGTCCGCAGGCGGCCGGAGCTCATGCCGGCGGCTCGATCACCCCGCTGAAGGTCGTCACCTCCAGGCCGCGCCGGCGCAGCGCGGCCAGGAAGGGGGTGAAGCCCACGGCGTCGCCGGCCAGGTGGCCGGTGATGATCAGGTTGCCCCGACCCTCGGCCCGCAGCCGCTGCAGGTCGGCGTAGTCGATGTGGATGTAGACGACGACGTCCACGCCGTGGGCGAAGCAGGTGCGGGCCACGGGATAGCCCCCGTTGGTCAGCGCGCCGTGGGCGACCACCACGGTGCGGACGGGATGGTCGGGGTGCCCCAGGACCAGCTGCACCGTGGTGGGCGCCGCGCGCATCTCCGGCAGCGCGGCGAGGGCCTCCACTACATCGGCCACGCGGGCCCGGCCGTCCGCCAGCACCGCGTCCACCTGCCGGCGCATCCGCCGTCGGCCGATCTCGTCCAGAGGAGCGTGGATGTTCATGAAGGGCATCCCCAGCAGCCGCGCCGTGGACGGCACGTGGTCGGCGTTGGAGATCTGCCCGCGGAGTTTCGTCGCCTCGATGCGGTCGGCGATCGCCTCCCGCGCCGCCTCCTCCGGGACGCCGGAGGCGGTCATGAACTGGATGTGGCGGGCGAGGACCTTCCACTCGTCGATGTAGACCCCGGTGGGATGGTGGGCGATGACGAGGTCGAAGCCCAGGGCCCGGGCCAGGGCGATCTCCGCCGCGCCCACGTCCACCCCGAACAGCACGCGGCGGATGTTGCGGCCGGGAACGAAGACCGCGGAGTCCTCGGGCACGCGGTCCATCCCCGCCAGCTCCAGGGCCAGGCTCATGATCTCGTCGGTGGTCATCGCGGCGGGTCGACCGCCGGCACGACATCGGCCAGCACGGCCTCGCCGTTGGGGAAGCAGACGAGCGGGTGACCCGGGTCGATGGCCACCCGCACCGTCGCGCCCGGCGGGTAGTGCACGGTGTGGTCCTGCAGGCTGTGCAGGATGCGCCCCGAGGGCAGCCGGACGCGGTAGAGGTGCTGCATCCCTCTGAACATCCGCGACACCACCACGCCCCCCTCGCCCGGCGCGATCGCCACATCGTCGGCCCGCACCAGGAGGTCCACGGCGGTCCCCTCCGCCAGCGGCGGCCGCTGCGGGATCAGACCGACCTCCGTGCGCAGTCCCTGCGCGGTCACCGTGGCGGGGAGGAAGTCGGCCCGACCCAAAAAGTTGGCGATGAACCGCGTCCGCGGCTGCTGGTAGACCGCCTCCGGCGTGCCGACCTGCTCGACCACGCCCCGGTGCATGACCGCGACTTCGTCGCCGATCTGGAGCGCTTCCTCCTGGTCGTGGGTGACGAAGACCGCGGTGGTGCGGGTGCGCAGGAGAATCTCCCGCATCTCCTCCCGCAGCTGCTGCCGGAGGTCGGCGTCCAGGTTGCTGAAGGGCTCGTCCAGGAGGACGACCAGCGGGTCGCGGGCCAGGGCCCGGGCCAGGGCGACCCGCTGCTGCTGGCCTCCGGAGAGCTCGTAGGCCATCCGGTCCTGCAGCCCGGCCAGTCCGACGAGGTCCAGCAGCGCGGCGACGCGGCCGGGGTCGGCGCTTCTCCCGGGGAGCCCGTAGGCGACATTCTGTCCCACGTTCAGGTGCGGGAACAGCGCGTACTCCTGGAACACCATCCCGATCCGCCGGCGCTCGGGAGGCACCATCACCCCCGGCCCGCTCACCACCTGGCCGTCGATCTCCACCGTGCCCGCGTCCGGGACCTCGAGGCCGGCGACGAGCCGCAGCACCGTGGTCTTGCCGCAGCCGGAGGGCCCCAGCAGGGAGAGGATTGTTCCCCGCCGCACCGTGAGATCGAAGCCCCGGAGGACGGGCAGCGCCCCGAAGGATTTGTGCAGACCGCGGAGGCGGATCGCGTCACTCATCGCGCCACCGGAGCCCCTCCTGCGACAGGAGCACCCCCATCGACAGAGAGGAGGCCAGCACCAGCAGGAGCGCGGGGACCGCGGCGCGGGCGAAGAGCGCCTCCGTGGCCGCCGACCACACCCGCATCGCCAGGGTCTCGAAGCCGATGGGGCTGAGCAGCAGCGTGGCCGGCAGTTCCTTCATCGTCGTCAGGAAGACCAGCCCCGCCGCCGCCACCGCGCCCCGGCGGGCCAGGGGAATGGTCACGCTCCAGACGACCTGGCGCGCCGTACGTCCCAGCGTGCGCGCCGACTCTTCCTGCGCCGGACTCACCTGGAGCAGCGCGGCGCGGAGCGGCCCGAGCGCCTGGGGCAGGAACAGCACCATGTAGGCGAAGACCAGCAGGGCCAGCGTCTGGTACAGCGGCGCGGCGTAGCGGGCGCCGAAAAATACCAGCGCCAGGGCGACCACGATCCCGGGAAGGGCGTAGCCCGCATAGCTCAGGCGGGCCAGGGCGGCCGGCAGCGGCCCCCGGAACCGCACGGAGAGGATGGCCACCGGCATCGCGGCGGCCACCGTGAGCAGCGCCGCCAGCAGCGCGGCGTAGAGCGAGTTCACCAGGGGAGGCAGGCTCAGCAGGATCGTCTCGCCGTGGCGCAATCCGACGACCAGCCAGTAGGCGATCACGGCCACCGGCAGGAGCACGCCGGCGGCGACCACCGCCGCCGGCAGCGCCAGGGCCGGCCAGCGCCAGCGACCGAGCCTGACGCGCCGCGGGAGCCGCGCCGTCGCCGACCCGACCCGGTGGTAACGGACACGACCCCGCCGACCTTCCAGGAAGACGACGAGGACGGTGAGCGCCACCAACACCAAAGACAGCACCGCGGCGTAGCTGCGGTTGAAGGAGCCCTGATACTGCAGGTAGATCGCGGTGGTGAAGGAGTCGAAGCGCATCATCGAGACCGCGCCGAAGTCGCTGAAGGCGTAGAGGACGACCAGCAGCCCGCCGGCGCCGATCCACGGCCGCAACAGGGGGAGGGTGACCCGGCGGAAGGTGGCCCACGGACTGCGTCCCAGCACGCGGGAGGCCTCCTCGACCGCGGGATCGATGCCCGCCAGCCCCGCCCGGACGCTGAGCAGGACGTAGGGGTAGGTGAACAGGCTGAGCGTCAGCCACGCCCCGGGGAACCCGTAGAGCTCGGGCAGGCGCTCCAGCCCCCACAGCCGGTGCAGGATCACCTGCAGCAGACCGGTGGGTCCCAGGGCCGTGATCAGGGCGAAGGCGCCCACATAGGAGGGAAAGACCAGAGGCAGGACGGTCAGCACGCGCCACAGGGATGCGCCCGGCAGGTCGGTGCGCACGGTGAGCCAGGCCAACGGGACGGCAAGCGCGACCGCCGTCGCCGCCACGGCCGCGCCCAGGAGCACCGTGTTGAGCAGCAGGCGAAAGGTCCGCGGGCTCAGCAGCAGCGGCAGGACGCCCTCATCCGCCCCGGCCGCCCGCACGATCAGGTACGCGACCGGCAGGAGCACCGCGCCCGCCACGAGCACGGCGGGGATCCAGAGGAAGGGCGGAGCGGCAGGCCGGCGCGCCCCGGCCTGCCGCCCGATACTGCCGGGCCGCGGCAGCGTGACCGCCATCTACAGGAGACCGGTCTCCCGGAGGAGCTTCAACGTCTCCTCCAGCGCCTGCAGGTGGTTCAGGTCCACCTGAGGCGTCCTGATCTGCGCCAGCGGCGGCAGGAGGGGGTTGGCCGGGATGCCGCTCACCAGGGGATATTCGAAGGTCTCGCCGGCGAAGTACCGCTGCGCCTCGGGCGAGAGGAGAAACTCCACGAAGCGCTGCGCCGCCGGAGCGCGCGCGGTGTCCACGACGCCCACCCCCGCCACGTTGACCAGATTGCCGGCGTCCGCCCCCGGGAAGAAGTAGTTCCGCGCCGGGAACGCCGGGCCGCGCTCCCGCAGGAAGGCGAAGAGGTAGTAGTGGTTGACGAAGCCGACGTCGATCTCCCCCGCTCCGACGGCGGCGACGATCGCCGTGTTGTTGCGGTAGGCGCGCGCGCCGTTGGCCTTGATCCCCAGCAGCCACCGCCGGGTCCGTTCGTTCCCCCACAGCAGGCGCATGGCCGTGACGTGGGCCTGGAAGGAGCCGTTGGTCGGCGCCCAGCCGATCCGGCCCCGCCACTTCGGCTGAGCAAACTCCGCGATCGACGCCGGAAGCTCTTCGGGCCTCAGGCGCCGGGTGTTGTAGACGACCACCCGCGCCCGCCCGCTGACGCCCACCCACCTGCCGTCGGCCGACCGGAAGCGGGGCTCCACCCGGCTCAGAATCTGTTCCGGCAGCGCCCGCAGCCGCCCGGCAAAGGCCAGGGCCCCCAGGGCGCCGGCGTCCTGGGCGAAGTAGACGTCGGCGGGACTGTTTGCCCCTTCTTCCAGGATGGTGGCCGCCAGCTCCGCCGTCTCGCCGTACCGCACCCTGACCTGGATGCCGGTGGAGGCGGTGAAGCGCTCGAAGAGCGGCGCGACGAGGTCGCGGCTGCGGCCGCTGTAGATGGTGAGGGCGGCCGGCTCTCCGGCGGCGGGTCCGATCCCGCCGGCGGCCAGGACCACCAGCACGACGGCGACAAGAACCCACACCCGACGCATCCTGTTCCTCCTGCGTTCGCAGGCCCGGACGATTCGACCGGCGCCCGGAGCCGCGCCTTGCCCCTGTGGCGCGGTTAGGCTATCCTAATCCCGGAGTTGGGTCAATCCTATTGCCGCCCGATCGACCCTCCTCAGAGGAACCGAGGCGGCGGCGGGACGGCTTCGATCGGCGCCGCTGATGCGGCTTCTGAGAAGTTGACCTGACAAGTCAACAATCGTTGCTAGCAAGCCGGGATCGATGACAACGAGCGTGGAGATCGAGTCGGCGCTGCGCCGGCGGGGACTGCGGGTGACCCCCCAGCGGGCCCTGGTGTTCCGGCTGGTCCAGGAGATGGGAGCCGACCACCCGTCCGCCGAAGCCATCCACATCCGGGCCACGCGGCAGATGCCGTCGCTGTCCCTGCGCACGGTGTATGCCATCCTCGGCGAACTCGAAGAGATGAAGGCGATCCGCTCCCTGGACCTGGGCACGGGCAGCAGGCGCTTCTGCGTCAACCCCAGGCGCCACCACCATCTGGTCTGCACGCGCTGCGGGAAGATCAAAGACGTCTTCGCCGTGGTGGATTTCGTGGAGCTTCCGCCGGATCAACGCCAGGGGTTCGTCATCACCGAGCAGGACGTCGTCTTCCGCGGCCTCTGCCGGGAGTGCCGGGCATGACCACCCACGACATCGCCAGAACCGAGCGCATGGAGATGTACCTGAAGGCGGTCCTCACCCTCCAGCAGGCCGCGCCCCCGGCCACCGTGACCAAGGTCGCGGAGTTCATGGGGGTCTCCGCGCCGTCGGCCTCGGAGATGCTCCGCCGGCTGGAGCAGCAGGGCTACGTCCGCGGGGCGGACGAGGGCTTCGACCTCACCGCCGCGGGCCAGGAGAAGGCGACGACGGTGGTCCGGCGGCTGCGCCTCGCCGAGCGGCTGCTCACCGACGTGCTCAAGCTGGACCTGCCCAAGGTCTACGACGAGGCCTGCAAGATGGAGCACGTCATCAGCGCCGAGGTGGAGGAAAGGCTGGCCGCGGTGTTGGGCCACCCGGCCACCTGCCCGCACGGGTTGCCCATCCCGGGAGAGGCGACCACCGTGGTGCCGACGCGCCCGCTGAGCGAGGTGGGCGCGGGACAGACCGCGACCGTCGCCTCGGTTCCGGAGGAAGACACCGCGCTGCTCACCTACCTCGCCGGCGCGGGCCTCGTCCCGGAGGCGACGGTGACGGTCGAAGAGGCGGCACCCTTCAACGGCCCGCTCACCCTCCGGGTCGGCGACGCCACCCGCGCCATCAGCCGCGAGGTGGCCGCCCGCATCCGCGTGCGCGCCTAGCCGGGCTGGATCCCGGCCAGCTCCCGCATCGCCGCCTTCACCTGCGCCTCGGGGTAGGCGTAGTCCTCCAGTTTGCCCGCCAGGTAGGCGTCATAGGCACCCAGGTCGAAATGCCCGTGGCCGCTCAGGTTGAACAGGATCGTGCGGGCCCGGCCTTCCTCTCTGGCCTCCAGGGCCTCGTCGATGGCCTTGCGCACGGCGTGGGCCGACTCCGGCGCCGGCACGATCCCTTCGGCGCGGGCGAACTGCACCGCGGCCTCGAAGACCGGCCGCTGGTGGTAGGCCACGGCCTCCACGTACCCGTGGTGGTACAGCAGGCACAGCAGCGGCGCGTCGCCGTGGTAGCGCAGTCCGCCGGCGTGGATGGCGGGAGGGACGAAGCCGTGGCCCAGCGTGTACATCTTGAGCAGCGGCGTGGTCGCGGCGGTGTCGCCGAAGTCGTACAGGTACGCCCCGCGGGTCAGCGTGGGGCAGGCTTCCGGCTCCACGGCCACGACGCGCACGGGCCTGCCCTTGAACCTGTCGGCGAGGAAGGGGAAGGTCAGCCCGGACATGTTGCTCCCGCCGCCGACGCAGCCGATGACGACGTCGGGCGCGTCCCCGGCCATCGCCATCTGCTCCTTCGCCTCCAGCCCGATGACTGTCTGGTGCATCAGGACGTGGTTGAGCACGCTGCCCAGGGAATACTTCGTGTCGTCGTGCGTCGCGGCGTCCTCCACCGCCTCGCTGATGGCGATGCCCAGGCTGCCCGGCGAGTCGGGATCCCTGGCCAGGATGCCCCGCCCGGCGTGCGTGCGCTCGCTGGGGCTGGGGATGACCTCCGCGCCCCAGGTCTGCATCATCACCCTGCGGTAGGGTTTCTGCTCGTAACTGACCTTCACCATGTAGACGGTGCACTCCAGGCCGAACAGCCGGCAGGCCAGGGCCAGGGCGCTGCCCCACTGCCCCGCCCCGGTCTCCGTGGTCAGCCGGCGCACGCCGGCCTGCTTGTTGTAGAAGGCCTGGGCCACGGCGGTGTTGGGCTTGTGGCTGCCGGCGGGGCTGACGCCCTCGTACTTGTAGTAGATCCGCGCCGGGGTGTCCAGGGCGCGCTCCAGGCGCCGCGCGCGGTACAGCGGCGTGGGCCGCCACAGCCTGTAGATCTCGCGCACCGGCTCGGGGATGGGGATCTCCCGCTCCGTGCTCACCTCCTGGCGGATCAGTTCCATGGGGAACAGCGGCGCCAGGTCGTCGGGACCGATGGGCTGCTTCGTGCCGGGATGGATCACCGGCGGCGGCGGCACGGGGAGATCGGCGGCGATGTTGTACCAGGCCTTGGGGATCCTGGACTCGTCCAGCACGTACTTGACCGTATCGGCCATGGGCTGCGCCTCCAGAGCACGGGATGAAGAGACCGCGATTGAGCGAACAGTTTTCGTCCGCGGCGGAGCGCTTCCTGCCCGCCGCGGCGCCGCCGGACCCGGAAGACCCCGACCGGCCACCGGGCCGGGGCCCGATTCGACGCCGGGCGCGGCCCAGGATACCATAGAGGGTGCGGGGCCTCCCGCACCCCAGACCAATCTGCCGAAGGAGGGATCATCCCATGGGATCCACGGGTCGCGCCGTCGTCGACCTGGACGTCAACGCGCTGATCGCCGAGTTGAAGAAGGCCTACCTCGACGAGCTCCTGGCCTTCTATTCCTACTGGATCACCGCCATCGTGGCGGAGGGCTGGCACGGGGAGGAGCTCACCGAGCACTTCAAGGAGGAGGCCCGGGACGAACTGGGCCACGCCGAGAAACTGGCGAACCGCATCATCGAGCTGGGCGGCGATCCCGTCGTCCACCCGGGGGAGTGGGAGCGCGGGGCCAACGCGCCCTTCACGGCGCCGCGCCGGGAGTGGGCCGACGCCGACGGGATGGTGGCGGACCAGATCAAGGCCGAGGCCGGAGCCATCCAGGCCTACAACCGCCTGGCCAGGATGACCTTCGGCAAGGACCCGGTCACCTACCAGCTGGCGACGGAACTCCTGGCGGACGAAGTGCGCCATGAGGAGTTCCTGGAGAACCTGCTGGGCGGGAAGAAGGCCAAAGTCTAGTCCGTGAGCCCGCGGAGGGAACGCGGCGCTCAGCTCCGGACGCGCAGAGGGCGCAGGCGGCTCCACGCCGCGGCCAGTTCCTGGCGGCGGAAGAGGGCCAGCCCGCCGATCGGAAACTCGTAGGGCGAGAGGAGATCCAGCCCTACGGAACTCAGGTCGGCCTCGATCAGGCTGAGGATCTCGCGCAGGGTGCGGACCCCGTCCAGATAGCCGCGCTCGACGGCGTAGACCAGGGCGGATCCGATCGCCCGGACCTGGCCGGGATCGACCAGCTGGGCCAGGGCCCGCAGGTCCACGACCTCGCGGGCCAGGTGCAGGGTGCGCGGCGAGGCGGCGTCGGGGCGGTGGCGACGTCCGCGCAGGAAGGCCAGGCTCTCGCCGAGGGGCACGCGGTGGTGGATGCCGCCGAAGCCCCGCGGCTCGGCGGCGCGGGCCCCGGGCCACTCGCTGGCCAGTTGCTTCGCCCGCGTCGTCACCACCACCGGATGGAACCCGTCCATGGCGATCACTGTGTCGGCCACGGCCGGAAGGCTGCTCCCGGTCCCGCCGGCGATGATCGTGGAGACGCCGTGCTCGGCGTACAGCGGCCGGACCAGGTCGGCCAGCGGCGTGACCGGATCCTTCGCCTCGGGCGCGAGATGGCGCCACAGGACATCGCGGGTCAGCAGCCGCGGGGCGCTGGTGTCTTCGTCGAAGAGCAGCAGCGTCGTGCCGGCCTCCAGCGCTTCCTTGATCGAGGCCGCCTGGGCCACCAGGGCCGGCGCGTGATCGCCGCGGAACCGCGCGGGATCTTCTCCCGTGGGCAGGCCGGAAATGAAGGGGGTGAGGTTGACCCCTTCGACGCGGCGGCCCTCGTCGGCCTGGATCATGACGGCGTCGGGGACGGTGGCGCAGTACTCCCGCCCGTCGCCGGGGATGTGTGCGTAGACGGCGCTCGCGATCGCCCGCAGCAGCGTGCTCCGGCCGGAGAATGCGCCGCCGATGATCACGGTCACCCCGCGAGGGATACCCATCCCGCTGATCTCCCCCCGGTGCGGAGCCCGCAGGACCACGCGCAACTCGTCGGGCGCGTGGAAGGGCACCAGCCGCGCCAGGAGCGGGCGGTCGGCATCCCCCTCGCGGGGGAGCACGGCGCCGTCGGCGATGAAGGCCACCAGCCCGCGCTCGGCCAGCGCCCCGCGCAGCGCCAGGGCGTCCTCCGCCACCTCGGTGTGCCGGGCCAGGTGCTGCGGGTTGTAGGCGCCGTACAGCAGCGCGCCGTCCACCATCTGGCCCAGGTCGTCGAAGAGCAGCGCCTGCGCGGCTTTGGCGCCGGCCTTCCGGCCCTCCGCGGGCAACACCACCTCGGCGCGGAGCTCGACGTAGTCCTCCGTGATCCGGCAGGACGACCGCGGCAGGATCGCCTGCCCGCCGGCGTCCACGGCGATCCCGCCCCGGCCGCCCCGGGCGCGCGTGGTGCGCCGCGCCACTTCGGCGCACCGGCGGGCGAGGCAGTCCTCGAGGGCCGTCCGGCGCACGGGAGAAGACCACAGCTCCGGCGGGAACCGCGCCTCGGCCTGGTCCACGCGCACGCGGATCGGTGACGGCGCCCCCGGCGGCTCCACGACGACGGTGTCCACGAACAGGACGAACCGCTCGAAGCGGTAGGCGCCCTCCAGCGTCTGGTAGGCGGCGACCGGTTTGCCCTCCAGGGTGAGGAGCTTGTCGCGCAGCCGCTCCCAGGGCAGCATCGGCAGGCGGTCGTCGGCCGACGTCACCTCGGGCGCACCTCCTCCGGCTCAGTCCCGCCCCCCATCGTCACCCCCGGAGCGCACCGTGACCTGACCGCCCGGGAGCTCCCGGGCCAGGACCCTCAACAGATCGGCCTGATCGTCGTAGGTGATCACCCGCAGCGCAGGGTGGCCGGCGACCATCGCCGACAGGGGAACGCCCGCCTGGCACAGCGCGAGGATCGGCTTGCCCAGCCGGGCGGCTTCCGCCACCTCCACGCCGACGCCCAGCGAGGGTGTGGAGACCTCCGCAACCACAATGTCGCTGGCGGCCAGCCACCGCAGGTCGCGCGCGTAGATCTGCTGCGCCGTCATTCCCCGGCGCGTCTCCTGCTCCAGCACGTCGGGATCCGCCACATGCGTCGTCAGCACCTGATACCCTCGCTCCTGGAGCGCGTCCACGATCACCCGGTACAGGGGCTGCCGCGCGCGGCCGCCCCGGATGGCCCCGCAGAAGTAGATCTTCTGTGGCGGCGCCGCAGCCGGAGGGCCCGCGCCCACGGCGCGGGCCGCGGACGCCCTCGAGGCGGCCAGGACGGCCACGGGCTCGCCGGTGACCTCTTCCTCCGGGACGCCGAGGCGCGCCAGCGCGCCGCGGATCTCCTCCGCGGCGCCCGCCAGATCGCGGCCCTCCCGCTCGATCTCAGCCATCCAGCCCACCCCGTCGATGTGCTCGGTGACCAGCGTGCCGATCTCGGGCACGTCGAACAGGCGGCCGTCGAGCTTGCGCACGACGACGCCGGGGACGAAGCCCAGACCGTCCACGACCCGCCGGCAGTCGGGCAGCGCGCCGGCGTAGAGGCGCACCTTGCCTTCGGGGAAGAGGGAACGCTTGACGACGAGCCCCGCCACGGAGACCGTCGCGACGTGCGTGAGGAGAATCTCGCTTCCCGCCTGGGGGGTGAGGTGTTCCCTGATTCGCAGCGCCCGGGTGCGTCCGTCCCACTCTCCGCCGGCCGGACCGGCCGGCCGGTGATAGTGGTCGGTGAAGGCGTACGCCTCGCGCACCCGGCCGCCCAGATCTCGCAGACGCCGGTGGAACGCCTCGGGATCGCGGAGGAAGAAGCGGACCTCGCACTCGAAGGGCGCGGTCATTCGAAGGGCCACTTCGGCAGGGTCACCCGCGTCGGGCGATCCTGGCGGTAGCCGAGGGCGTAGTCGGCCTGCATCAGGGTGTGGATCTCGCGGGTCCCCTCGTAGATCACCGCGCCCTTGCTATTCCGGTAGTACCGCTCCACGGGGTAGTCGTCGGAGTAGCCGTAGGCGCCGTGCACCTCCACGGCGTCGCTGGCCGCGCGCTCGCTGGCCACCGTGGCGTACCATTTGGCCAGCGAGGTCTCCCGGGAGTTGCGCAACCCCTGGTTTTTCATCCACCCCGCGCGCAGGTACAGCAGACGGCTGACCTCGTAGTCGCGCACCATCCGGGCGATCATCTCCTTCACCAGCTGGTGCTCCCCGATGGGCCGGCCGAAGGTCGTGCGCTCCTTGGCATACCTGACGCTGGCGTCCAGACAGGCGCGGATCAGCCCCGTGGCCCCCGCGGCCACGGTGTAGCGCCCCTGATCCAGGGCGAACATGGCGATGCGGAAACCCTCGCCTTCCTGACCGAGCAGGTTCTCCGCCGGGACGCGGACTTCGTCCATCACGATCGACCCCGTGTTCCCGGCGCGGATGCCGAGCTTGCCGTGGATCGTTCCCGTGCGCAGACCCTTCATCTCCCGGGTCAGAAGAAAGGCGCTCAGGCCGCTGTGGTCCCTCGCCTTCTGCTTGGCGGCATCGGTCCAGGCGAAGACCAGGAAGTGGTCGGCCACGTCGGCCAGCGAGATCCAGATCTTCTCGCCGCTCAGGACGTAGTGGCGCCCGTCGCGCACGGCGGTGGCCCGGATGCCGACCGCGTCGCTGCCGGCGGCCGGCTCGGTCAGGCCGTAGGTGGCGATCCGCTCGCCGCGGGCCTGGGGCACCAGGTAGCGCTGCTTCTGCTCTTCCGTCCCCCAGCTCAACACGGTGAGACTGTTCAACCCGACGTGCACGGACATGATCACCCGCAGCGAGGTGTCCACGTACTCCAGTTCCTCGCAGGCCAGCCCCAGGCTGATGTAGTCCATCCCGCCGCCGCCGTAGCGTTCCGGCAGGCACAGCCCCAGGATCCCCAGCCGGGCCATCTCCGCGAGCACGGAGCGGTCGAACTGCTGGGCGCGGTCCAAATTCCTGATCCGCGGCGCCACCGTCGCGGCGAAATCGCGCACCATCTGCGCCGTCATCCGCTGGGCCTCGGTCAGCGCGAAGTCCATCTATCTCCCTCCTCCGGTCAGGTGGGACCCAGCAGCCGCAGGGCCAGCAGCGCGTAGAACTTCGCGGCGGTGACCACGTCGTTGACGTCCACCCACTCCTGCGGCGTGTGGGCCAGGGCGGGATCGCCCGGGCCGAAGAGGATCGTGGGAATTCCCCGCTCGGCGAAGAAGCGTCCGTCGCTCGCCTGGTGGTAGCCCACCGGCTCGGGTGACAGCCCGAGCTCGCGGGCGACGTCCTGGGCGGCCCGCACGAGCGGCGCGTCCACCGGCGTCTCCACGGGCGGACCGGCCTGCAGGATCTCCACGTCCGCCTGCAGGTCCGGATCGGCCTGTTTGAGTTCGGCGACGATCCGCTCCACCTCGCCGATGGCCTCGGCCAGGCTCTCGTTGGGGAGGGTCCGACGGTCCAGCGTGGCCTCGCACCAGTCCGGGACGACGTTGGTGGCCACGCCGCCCCGGATCGTGCCGATGGAGAGCGACGGCGGCGGGGTCAGCGGGTGCGAGAGGGCGGCCAGCCGGGAACCGATCCGGTCCTCAACCGCCTGCAGGACGCGGAGCATCGCCGAGATGGCGTTGCTCCCCTCCCAGGGCGTGCTGCCGTGCGCGGCCCGGCCGTGGGTGACGATGCGCAGCCAGACCACGCCCTTCTCCGCCGTGGCCAGACGGTTCTCCGTGATTTCGCCGACCACGACGTGGTCCGGCCGCAACAACCCGCGATCCACCAGGTACTCGGTCCCCTTCACGCCCCCCACCTCTTCGTCGCTGACCGCGGTCAGGGTGAGGGTCCCGCGGATCGGGAGGACCTGGGCCACGACCTCCATCGCCGCCACCATGGCGGCCAGCGAGGCTTTGGCATCGGCCGCGCCCCGACCGTGCATCCGCGTGCCCACGATCTCGGCGCCGAGGGGCGGATACCGCCAGGCCTTGACGGTGCCCACCGGGACCGTGTCCATGTGGGAGGTGTAGAGGAGCTCCGGCCGCCCCGCGCCCAGCCGGGCAATGAGGTTGGGTTTGCGCGGTTCGTCCCCCAGGACCTGGAAGTCGATGCTGGCCTCGCGCAGGCGGGCGGCGATCAGGTCGGCGACCTGGCGCGTGTCGCCCGGCGGGTTGACGGACTCCGCCCGCACCAGGCCGGCCAGAAAGCCGATGATCGACGCGCGGCGCCGCTCAAGTTGGTCCAGTACGGTGTGCTCCATTCGACGCGGAAGATCAGGCAGAGGCTGACGCTCTCTTCCCTCTTCCTGTCGGAGGGGGGAACTTCCTGTCCCGCTCCTAGCGCGCGGTCTGGGCCAGGGCCTGTCGCGCCGCCCGCAGCGCGGTCGTCAGGACCCGGTCCGTCCCGGCGTCGAGGTCCGCCGCGGTGAGGATCGCCTCCACGTCCGGCGCGACGCCCGCACCCTCCAGGCGCACGCCCCTCCCGGTGGCCAGCCGGAAGGTGGTGATGCTCAGCGCCGAGCCGTCGGAGAGGTCGACCAGGATGCTGGCCTCCACCGCGCCGGCCGTCTTCCCACCGACCAGCAGCCCCCGCCGGTTCTCCTGGACGGCGGCCGAGAGCAGCTCGGCGGCGGAGGCACTCCCCTCATCGATCAAGACATACAGCGGTACCGTGGTCGGCAGCAGCGGCGAGCCGCTGGTCCGCTGGACGCGGGTCTGGCCGCCCTGGCGCATCTCCGTGTAGACGGGGAGGCCCGCGGGCAGCAGCGCGTTGAGCACGCCGTTCAGCTCGTGGAGGTACCCGCCGCCGTTGCCCCGCAGGTCGAGCACCAGGGCCCGCATCCGCTGGCCCTGCAGCCGCAGCAACGCCGCGCGGAAGTCGCGCGCCGTGCCCTCCACGAACTGGTAGAGTCTGATGTAGCCGATGCCGCCCTCCAGCACCTCGGCCCGAAAGATGCTGGGGACGACGATGGGGCCGCGCGTGATGGTGAGGACCACCGGCTCGGGCACACCGGGGCGCTGCAGGGTCAGGGTCACCGGCGTCCCCGGGGCGCCCCGGATCATCCCCGAGACCTGGTCCACCTGCATCCCCGCCGTGCTCACGTCGTTGATCTTCAGGATCCGGTCGAACTCCCGCACCCCCACCGCCTCGGCCGGCCCGCCCGGGACGACCGCCCAGACGTAGAACTTCTCCTCCTTCGGCAGCAGGATGATGCCGACACCGGTGAAGCCGGCCTGGCCGCGCTGGCGCAGACGGCGTTCCTGGCTCTGCTGCGGGGTCATGAATCCGGTGTGGGAATCCTTGAACGTCTCGGTCATCCCGCGGATCGCGGCGTAGGACAACTGCGTGGGCGTCAGCGCCGAGCCGGCGGCGGCGACCGCCGCGGCGAACTGCTCAGCGAACAGGCGGCGCGCCTCGACCTCCGGAGCGCCCGCGGGAACGGCCGCCAGCACCGCGACGATCCCGGCCTGGGAGAGCTGCTGGCGCAGCCCGTCCAGGGCGCCGTTGAGCACTCGGGGCACATCGACGGGATCCACGTAGTGGGTCTGCAGCGCCCGGAGCGCCTCGAAGACCAGCGCCGGCTCCGTCCCCGCCGCGCCCTGGGCCAGCGAGACCGGTGCGGGCGCGGCGAGGATCGCCAGCATCGCCAGCGCGACGAGGAGTGTCGCGGGGCGCCGGAGCCTGGTGCGGCGTGCCTTCATCTCGTCCACCGTCCTGTCAGCAGAATCTCCTGCCGGTGCCATTGTGGATGCTCCGCGCCGCGGTCACAGCGCCGGTCGAAAGGGCACGACCCGAAGCATCCAGGCGTTGAGCCGGAACACAAGATCGAAGATCATCGCCGCGCCCATCATCACGAGGAAGCCGCCGCTGAACACTTCGACGACGCGGCCGTGACGGCGCAGCCAGCCCAGGGCGTCCACGGCCGTGGTGACCAGGACGGCGGCCACCAGGAACGGGAGGCCGAGCCCCAGGGAGTAGGCGAAGAGCAGCAACGCTCCGCCGGCCGCCCCCTGGGCCGTCGCGGCCAGCGTCAGGATGGCGGCCAGCACCGGCCCGACGCAGGGCGTCCAGGCGAAGCCGAAGGCCATCCCCACCGGCACGGCGCCCAGCAGGCCGCCCGGGCGCCGCGCCACCTGCAGCCGGCGCTCCCGGAAAAGACCCGGCACCCGGATGACCCCCAGCACGCTGAGGCCGAGGAGGACGACGACGATGCCGCCCACGCGGCCGAGGGCGACACGGTTGTCCACGACAAAGGACCCCAGGGCGCTGGCTGAGGCGCCGAGCGCGGTGAAGATGACGGAGAACCCCAGGACGAAGAGCGCGGTGGCGGCGAGGACCTGACCGAGTCTGGCCCGCCGGGCGGGAAGATCCATCTCCGCCAGGGACAGGCCGGAGACGAAGGAGAGGTATCCCGGAATCAGGGGCACGATGCACGGCGAGGCGAATCCCAGCACGCCGGCCACGAAGGCCAGGAGCAGGCTGATGTCGGTCATCGGGTCACCGCCCGGAGCATCCCCACCAGTTCCGCCTCGTTCGAGGGGCCGTATCCCGCCCGTATCAGGGTGCCATCGCCTCCGACGACCGCCCAGAAGGGCTGATAGGTCAAGACGCCCGACAGGCCTCCCGGGAGTCCGGCAGTCCTATCCCGACGAACCGGACTCCTTTCCCTTTCCATTCCCGCCACGTCCGCTCCCACACGGGGGCGTCACGGTTGCAGACAGGATCGCCGCCGCAACCGCCGTCCATCGGGCCAGCCCTCCACAGGGCGCGAGGAGTCCTCGAAGGAAGCTCACGCCTGCACGACCTACCAGGTCATTGTACAGTCTGGCGGGCCGGCGCGTCATCGGCGGCGCGGCCGCCCCCGCAACGTCCGAATGCGCACGGAGGTCCCCGGGACCGCCCGCAGCACCGAGACCGCGCTGCCTTCGCGGACGGCGATCTCGACGAAGCCGTCGCTCCCCGGCACCACGACGGGGCGTCCCCGAACGCCGTCGGCGTAGGTGCGCCCGACGGAGGCCGACGCCTCGCGGCGCCCGACGCGGACGGCCACCCTCCTCCCCGCCGCGGGGAGGAGGGCGACGGGGAGGTTGGTGATCACGTTGCCGAAGGGATCGATGTAGATCACCTCCCCGACCAGGACCTCTCCTTCGAGGCGTCCCGTCCCAAACTCCAGGTCCACGACCTCCGAAGCCGGCACCCCTAAGGCCTCGGGAGGCGTGCCGCGGGCCAGAAGAGCTGCGGCCGGCGCGAAGAGGTCGCGCCCGTGGAAGGTCGTCGAGCGCACGGCGCGCACCAGGCGTTCGTCGGTGATAACATAGGGCCGCGGCCTCCCCACCCTCCGCGCCGCGGGCAGCAGCAGCCCGTTGTCCGGGCCGACGAAGTACTGCCCCCCCGAGGCGACGATCAGCGGCCGGCGGGCGGTGCCCACCCCCGGGTCGACGACGGCGAGATGGACGGTCCCCGCCGGCACGAAGGGCGCGATCGTCGAGAGCAGGTAGGCGCCCGCGCGGACGTCGTGGCGGGGCACGTCGTGGCTGATGTCCACCAGCAGGTGCTGCCCGCAGGAGACCAGGACGGCCTTCATCGCCGCCGGATAGGGGCTGTGGGAACCGAAGTCGCTCAGCAGGGTGACCAGCGTCGGCATCAGGGCGCGGTGCGGTTGCGGCCGGCCATCTCGCCGTTCACTTCAGCAGGCGCGACAGCCGCCGGTCGGCGTAGACCTTCCCGCCGGTCTGGCACGACGGGCAGTAGCAGGTCTCCTCCTCGGCGTAGGCGACCCGGGCCAGCGTGGTTCCGCAGCGCGGACAGGGTGCGCCGGCCCGGCGGTGGATGCGCAGCAACGGCAGCGGCTCCTTCTGCGGCAGGACGCCCCTGAAGTAGGCCCGGTGCTCCTCCAGGGCACGCTGCAGCGTTTCACGGATTGCCCCGAGCAGCGCCGCGGTCTGAGCAGGGCTCAGCGCGGAGGTGGGCGCAAAGGGCGACAGCCGCGCCTCCCAGAGGATCTCGTCGGCCCAGGCGTTGCCGATCCCGGTCAGGTAGCGCTGCAGGGTGAGGAACCGCTTCAGCTGAACGCGCTCCGCCTGCAGCATCCCGTGAAGGCGGTCGGGCGTGAGCTCCGGGGCAAACGGATCCGTCCCCAGGTCGCGCAGCGGCCCGGCGGCGGCGAGGACGTCTGCGGGCAGCAGGTAGGCCGAGGCGCGCTTTTTCGGACCCGGTTCCACCAACCGGAGCTCGCGCCCGTCGTCCAGCCGCAGGACCAGCGCCAGATCCTTTCCGGCCCTGGCGCGCGGCGCCCCGATCTGCAGGCGGCCGTCGCGCATCAGGTGCAGGACGAGGGTCAGTCCGCCGCTCAGGTCGAGGACGATGAACTTGGCCACGCGCCCGACCCCGAGGAGGGACCGGCCGACCAGCGCCTCCAGCGGGGGATCGTAGCTCTTCATCAGGGAGACGGAGTGCAGTCGCAGGGCGACGACGGTGCGCCCGCGGACCTGCGCGTCGAGATTCTCGGCCAGCACCTGCAGGAACGGGAGCTCAGGCATGGAGCGCCTGCCGCAGCGCCGCGCGCGCCGCCTCCACCGCCGCCTCCATGGACTCCGCCGGGAGCACGCCCCGGGCGAACTCCGGCCGGCCGCCGCCTTTGCCTCCCAAGGGCTCCAGCACCGCCCGCAGGATCGCCGCGGCGTCCACGGCCACCGACGGGGAGCGGGCCACGACCAGCCGTCCCCGCGCGGCCAGCGCCACCGCCGCCTCCCCGGCGGCGATGATCCGCCCGGCCAGGGCCGCGGCCTCGTCGGGCGGCCGGTCCAGCACGGCGGCGACGATCTTCGGCGATCCCGACGCCTGCGCCAGGTAGTCGGCGGCTTCCCGGGTCAGCAGCCGCGTCAGCGTTTCCTGCAGGGCGCGCTCGCGCTCCCGCAGCGCGGCGCCGAGGCGTCCCACCGCCTCCTTCACCTCGCGGTCGGCCACGGACAGCGAGGCGGCCACGTCCCTGAGCAGGGTGTGCTTCCACCGGTAGTCGCGGAGCGCCCGCCCGCCGCAGAGGAACGCGACGCGCACGCCGCCTTTGTAGCGCTCCCACCCGGTGATCTTGATCAGCCCGATCTCCCCGGTGCGGCGGACGTGGGTGCCGCCGCAGCTGGAGCGGTCGAACTCCGCCACCTCGACCACGCGGATCTCCCCGCGCCTTTTCGCCGGCCGCCGCAGGCCCAGGGTCGGCACCTGGGACTCGTCCACGAACCGCACAGACACCGGCCTGTCCTCGACCACCACGGCGTTGGCCAGGTCCTCGATCTGCGCCGCCGTCTCGTCGGTGAGGTCGGGCCGATCGAGATCCAGCGTGCAGGCCTCGGTTCCGAAGTGCACCGACGTGGTCTGCGCCCCGCACACCCGCAGCGCGGCCTGGGAGAGGATGTGCTGCCCGGTGTGCTGCTGCATGTGGTCGAAGCGCCGCGGCCAGTCGATCTCCCCGCGCACCACCCCCGCCACCGGCGCGTCCGTCACGTGCACGATGCGCTCCCCCTCGTCCTGCACGTCCAGCACGGCCGCGGCGCCCAGCGTGCCCCGATCGTGCGGCTGGCCGCCGGAGGTGGGATAGAAGACGGTGCGGTCGAGCACCACGGCATAGCCCTGCCCGCGGGGTCGGACCTCCAGCACCTGCGCCTCGAAGACGCGCAGGTAGCTGTCCGCGTAGTACAGCCGCTCCGTGGGGGCGGGTCCGGGGCCCGGCTCAGCGGCGGGAGATCCGCGGTCCACGGCTCACCCGCGGTGCGCGGCGCTCGAGGCCGGCGCGGGGCCGTCGTACACCGAGGGGGAGAGAAACGGGGCGAGGGCCGCCAGCACCGCCTGTTCCAGCGCGGCCTGCCGATCCAGCAGGCCGCGGGTCAGCAGCCCCACGGCTCCCAGCGTCTCATGGGCCTCGGGCTCATCCAGATGGGCGTCCACGATCGCCCCGAGCTCTTCACCGGCCAGCGCTCTGCCGGCGATCCACTCCGGGAGCGGCACGCGCACGCCGGAGGCCAGCCCTTCGCGGCCGCGGCGGTCCACCACGACGGCCCAGGCGCACAGCCACGCCCCGCGCGCATCGCGGAAGACGCCGCCTTCGATGCCGATCCCCAGGTCGGCGTCGGTGCGCTCCCGCGCCTGGCAGGCCCGTTGTCTCGCGCCGTGGATCGTCTCCTCTTCGCCCACGGGCTGCGGGGCCACGCCGGCCGGAACATCCAGGGCTTCGACGGCGGCCTCCGGAAACGCCCGGGCGCAGACGGCGCGGACGGCCCGGAGCTTGGAGGGGCTGGTCGATCCCAGGACGATGCGCATGGGCGACGGTTCTAGTGTATACTACGCGCGCCGTGGATCCCATTCTCGTGCGCCTGGGTCCCCTGGTCATCCGCTGGTACGGGGTGATGATGGCGGTGACGATCGTGACCGGGCTGCTGGCCGCCTACCGCCTCGGTTCGCGCTTCGGCGTGGACGCCCGGGCGGTGGACCGGCTGTCGGTCCTGTTCATCATCCTGGCGTTCGTGGGGGCGCGGCTGGGCTACGTGGTCTCTCACCCCGCCGAGTTCACCGATCCGCTGGAGATCCTGCGCATCGACCACGGCGGCCTCACCTCCCACGGGGCCATCGCCGGCGGTCTGCTCGCCCTGGGGATCGCCGCCCGCCGCGGCGGCCCACCGTTCTGGGATCTGGCCGATACCGTGGTCTGGACGGTGCCGCTGGGGAACATCTTCGTGCGGTTCGGCAACTTCATGAACGGCGAACTCTACGGCGATCCCACCTCGCTCCCCTGGGCGGTGACCTTCCCGGGCGTGCCCGGCCCGCGGCACCCGCTGCAGCTCTACGAGATGTTCTTCGCCGTGTTGATCCTGGCGGTGACGGTGCCGATGTCCCGGCGGCGCGCCTTTCCCGGCCAGTTGTTCTGGACGGTGCTGGTCCTGACCTCGGCCGGCCGGATCGTCCTGGACCTGCTGCGCAGCGAGGACCGCATCTACGGCATCGTCACGCTGGGACAGATCCCGGCCGCGCTCCTCATCGTCCTCGGACTGGTCTTCCTGAGCCGGGGGCGGCGCGCCGGGACCCGCCGATGACGGCCGGATCCCGGTGACCTCAGCGCAGGGCCTGGCCCATCTGCTGGACGAGGGCGGTGAGCGGCGCGGGGAACACGCCCAGCGCCAGGGTGGCCGCCACCGTGACCAGCAGGGCCGCCGTCAGCCAGCGGTCCCCGGTCAGCGTCACCTCCCCCCGCGGCTCGCCCGTGAACATGGTGTAGGCGACGCGCAGGTAGAAGTAGGCGGAAACCACGGAGGCCAGGACGCCGACCACGGCCAGAACGGGCTGCCCCGCGTCCAGCGCCGCGGTGAAGACGTAGAGTTTGCCGATGAACCCGGCGGTGGGAGGGATGCCGGCCAGGGAGACCATGAAGACGGTCATCGCCGCGGCCAGGGCCGGCGAACGGGACGCCAGCCCGGCCAGGTCGGCGATCTGGTCCGCTTCCCCGCTCCTGCGGGCCACCTGCAGGGCCACGGCGAAGGCGCCGAGCGTCATGAAGGCGTACACCAGCAGATAGAAGACGGCCGCCCGGGCGCCCTGGTCCGTCCCCGCGGCCACGCCGATCAGGATGAACCCGGCGTGGGAGATGCTGGAGTAGGCCAGCAGCCGCTTCAGATTCGTCTGGCGCAGGGCGGCTAGGTTCGCCAGGGCCATGGTGAGGAGGCTGAGCAGGGCGAGCACCCCGGCCCACCGCGCCTCGGATCCCACAGGAGGAGGGAAAACCCGCAGCAGGGCGGCAAAGGCGCCGACCTTGGCGATGACGGACATGTACGCCGTGACCGGCAGCGGCGCGCCTTCGTAGACGTCGGGCGCCCAGCCGTGGAACGGGACGAGGGCGGCCTTGAAGGCCAGCCCGATCAGCAGCAGCCCCACGCCGGCGTCCAGGAGGAGCGGCGGGGCGGGCGCGGCGGCCAGCCGGACCAGGGCGGTCGATCCGGTCGCGCCGTAGACCAGGGCGATGCCGTAGAGGAAGATCGCGGTGCTGAAGGCTCCGAGCAGGAAGTACTTCATTCCCGCCTCCTGGGACCGCAGGTCGGTGCGGGCGAAGCCGGCCAGGACGTACAGCGGGATGGACAACGTCTCCAGCCCCAGGAAGACCATGATCAGGTCGGTGCTCCCCGCCATGACCATCGCCCCCAGGGCCGCGGTCAGCACCAGGGCGTAGAACTCGCCGGCGGCCAGCCGCGTCCGCTCGACGTATGCCGCCCCCAGGGCCAGGGCCAGCAGCGCGGCCAGCAGCGCGGCGACCTGGAAGACCATCGTCAGCGGGTCGCGTCCGTACATCCCGCCGAACAGCGACGGCTGCCCGGAATCCAGGCTGAAGGTCGCCCAGAGCGCCGCGCCCAGCGCCCCGGCCGCCGCCCACCGCAGACTCCCCTGCCGGTGGGAGGGCAGAAAGGTAGCCCAGACCATGACCAGCAGCGTCGCGCCGGCCACGATGAGTTCCGGCGTCAGGGCCCGCACCTCGGCGGCGGCGGGCGTCACCGGCGGGCCTCCACTGACTCCACCAGCGCCCGCACCGAGGCCTCGGTCCGCGCCAGGAGGGCGTTGGGGAACAGGCCGATCCAGAAGATGAGGAGGATCAGGGGGATGAAGACCAGCAGCTCGCGGGCGCGCAGTTCGCTCAGCCGCGCCCTATCCCGCGCGGCGAGCGGGCCGTGCATCACCCGCTGGTACATCCACAGCAGGTACACCGCGGAGAGGACCACGCCGCCGGCGGCCAGGACGGCATAGGCCGGGACGGCGCGAAAGGTCCCGAGCAGGATCAGAAACTCGCCCACGAAGCCGTTTGTTCCGGGCAGCGCCATGGAGGAGAGCATGATGATCGTGGCCACGACGGCAAAGCGCGGCATGAGCGCCGCCACGCCGCCGTAGTCGTCCATCAGCCGGCTGTGGGTGCGCTCGTAGAGCACGCCCACCAGCAGAAACAGGCCTCCCGTGCTGATGCCGTGGTTGACCATCTGCAGGAGGCTGCCCTGCAGGCCTTCCACGGTGAAGGCGAAGGCGCCGAGGGTGACAAAGCCGAGGTGGCTGACGCTGCTCATCGCCACCAGCCGCTTCATGTCCTGCTGGGCCCAGCTCACCGCGCCGCCGTAGAGGATGCCGACGACGGCCAGGACGCTGAGCCACGGCGCGAACTGCCGGGACGCCTCGGGAAACAGCGGCAGGAGGAAGCGCAGGAAGCCGTAGGTGCCCATCTTCAGCAGGACCGCGGCCAGGACCACGCTGCCCGCGGTCGGCGCCTCGGTGTGGGCGTCGGGCAGCCAGGTGTGCAGCGGCCAGACGGGGACCTTGATGGCGAAGGCCAGGGCGAAGGCGCCGAACAACCAGGCCTGCAGGGGCATGCCCGGCCGGAGGTCCCGGAGGACGAGCCAGTCGAAGCTCCGCGCCCCCGGGGGGCCGCTGTGCAGGTGGAGGACGATGATGGCCACGAGCATCAACGCGCTGCCGACCATGGTGTAGAGGATGAATTTGTACGCCGCGTAGGTCCGCCGGTCCGAGCCCCACAGGCCGATGATGAAGTACATCGGGATGAGCACGGCGTCCCAGAAAACGTAGAACAGCACCAGGTCCAGGCTGAGGAAGGTGCCCAGCAGCGCCGTCTCCAGGACCAGCATGCTGACGGTGAACTCCTTCACCCGCTCGGCGATCGCCGTCCACGACGAGAGCAGGGCCAGGGGCATGATCACCGCGGTGAGGGCGACCAGTGGCAGGGAGATCCCGTCCACCCCCAGGTGGTAGGAGAGCCCGAGGCCGCCCACCCAGACCGCCCGCTCCTCGAACTGCACCGCCGCCGTACCCGCCTCGAAGCGGGCGAAGACCAGCAGGGCCAGGGCCAACGCGCCGAGCGAGGCGGCCAGACCGGTCCAGCGGATGGCGTCCTCTCGCCGGCGGTCCAGCAGGGCGGCCGCGACGGCGCCGGCCAGGGGGAGGAAGACCAGGGCGGACAGCAGCTTCATCGCAGCCGCCAGAGCCAGTAGCCCAGCATCAATACGGTGCCGGCCAGGATCGCCGCGGCGTAGTGGCGCGCGTAGCCGGTCTGCAGACGGCGCAGCGCTCCGCCGGCCCGCCCCACGGCGGCCGCCACGCCGTTCACCGCGCCGTCGATCACGCCCAGCTCCACGGGGCCGGCCAGGGTGCGGCCGAGCCATCGGGCCGGCGCCACGACGGCCCGGGCGTAAAGCGGATCCAGGAGCCAGTGGCTCTCCAGGAACGGCCGCAGCGCGCCGAGACGGGGTTCGCGCCGCCCCCGGTACACAGAGACGGCGAGCAGGATCCCGAGCACCCCCACGGCGGGTGGCGCCACGGTCGCCCACCGCGGGATGCCGTGCTCGAGGACCTCCAGGCCGAAGAACTGCTCCAGACTGTGAAGCAGCGGGCGTCCGGCGACGTGCGCTCCCAGGATCCCCCCGACCGTGGAGAGCAGGGCCAGCGCGGCCATCGGCCACAGCATGACGGCCGGGGCCTCATGGGGATGGGCCGGCCCGGGCGCGGCCGGCGGCGGGGCGAAGGTCATGATGGCGGCGCGGGTGATGTAGACCGAGGTCACCAGGGCGGCGATCAGCCCCACCAGCCACACCGCGAGGAAGCCGGCGGCCGGCCCGCGCGCGAAGGCCGCCTCCAGGATGAGGTCCTTGCTGAAGAAGCCGGCGAAGGGCGGCACGCCGGCCATGGCCAGGGCGCCGATGAGAAACCCCCACATCGTCCAGCGCATCGGCCCGCCCAATCCGCCCAGTCGGCGCATGTCGATGACCCCGTGCATGGCGTGCATCACGCTGCCCGCGGCCAGGAAGAGCAGCGCCTTGAAGAAGGCCTGGGTCGTCAGGTGGAACATCCCGGCCTGGGGGGCCAGGACGCCCATGCCGAGGAACATGTACCCGAGCTGGCTGATCGTGGAGAAGGCCAGCACGCGCTTGAGGTCCCACTGCACCAGAGCCACCGTCGCGGCGAAGACGCTGGTGGCCGCCCCGATTGCGGCCACCACGGGGAGGACGGTCTCGGCCCGCAGGAACAGCGGGTAGAGCCGGCCCACCATGTACACGCCGGCCGTGACCATCGTGGCGGCGTGGATCAGCGCCGAGACCGGCGTGGGGCCCTCCATCGCGTCGGGTAGCCAGGTGTACAGGGGCAGCTGCGCCGACTTCCCGGTGGCGCCGGCGAACAGCAGGAGCGTGATCACCGCGGCGGTGCCGGCGGAGATCGCGGTCGCCCGGGCCGCGGTCTCCCGCAGGTCCAGCGTCCCGGCGGTGAGGCCCAGGAGGATCATCCCGAGCAGGAAGGCGGCGTCACCGATGCGGTTGACCATGAAGGCCTTGCGTCCGGCGGTCGCCGCCCGCTCGCGGTCGAACCAGAAGGCGATCAGCAGGTAGGAACACAGCCCGACCAGCTCCCAGCCCACGAACAGGGCCGGCAGCGAATCGCCCAGCACCAGCAGCAGCATCGACCCCAGAAAGAGGTTGAGGTAGCTGAAGTAGCGGCTGTAGGCGGGATCGTCCCCCATATAGCCGATGGAGTAGACGTGGATGAGGAAGCCCACGCCGCTGACGACGAGCACCATCACCGCAGAGAGGGGGTCCAAGAGCAGCCCCAGGCGGATGTGGACGTCGCCGGAGCGGATCCACTCCCACAGGGGCACGGCCCAGCCGGAGGCGACCTGCGGATTCCGAACCGCCGCCAGTGCGGCGGCGAAGGAGAGGCCGGCACTGCCGGCGCCGAGGAGCCCGACCGCCTGCCGGGGCAGTCGGCCGGCGAAGATCCCGTTGAGGAGCCACCCGGCCAGCGGAAAGGCGATGATCAGGATCAGCAGCATCGGCGGATCTCAGCCCCGCAGCAGGTCCACGTCATCGATATCCACGGTCTCGCGGGCGCGGAAGATGGCGAGGATGATGGACAGGCCCACCACCACCTCCACCGCGGCCACGACCATGACGAAGAACACCGTCACCTGCCCCTCCAGCGAGCCCAGCTGGCGGGCGAAGGCGACAAAGGTCAGGTTCACCGCGTTCAGCATCAGCTCGATGGACATGAAGACGATCAGGGCGTTGCGCCGGATCAGCACGCCGACGGCGCCCAGGGTGAAGAGGACGGCGCCGAGCGCCAAGTAGTAGGCGACGGGGATCACGGCGGCGCTCCCCGGGCGAGGACCACGGCGGCGACGATCCCGACGATCAGGATCATCGAGGCCAGCTCGAAGGGCAGGACGTACCGGGTGAACAGCGTCTCCGCCACCGCCTGAGCGGTGCCGAACTCCCCGCCCACCGCCGGCGGCGGAGGGGTGGCGGCGGTGCGGAGGACGGCGGCGGCCGCCGCCAGAAAGGCCGCGGCCAGGACCAGCCCCACCGGCCGCTGCCGGGGCAACTTGGTCGCCCGGCCCTCACCGCTGCGGATGTGCAGGAGCATCACGACGAAGAGGAAGAGGACGACGATGGCGCCGGCGTAGATGATCACCTGGAGGACGGCGATGAACTGCGCAGCCAGGAGGAGGTAGAGGACGGCCAGGCTGCCCAGGACCAGCAGGAGGGCCAGGGCGGCGCGGACCGGCGGATGGGCCAGGATGATGCCGACCCCCCCGGCCAGGGCGCCTGTTGCCGCCAGGATGAAGAGGACGACCTCCGCCACCTGCGCCTCCACGACCCGCTACACCTCCCGTCCCGGGTCCCGCCCCGAGGCGCCGGGATAGGGCTCCGTCAGCATCGGCTTGGTGTAGATCAGCGACTCCCGCGTGTACCCCGCCAGTTCGTACTCCCGGCCCAGGACGATCGCCCCCGTGGGGCAGGCCTCCTCGCAGAACCCGCAGAAGATGCAGCGGAGCTCGTTGATCTGGAACTCCTCGGCGTACCGCTCGCCCTTGCTCACCTGGCGCTCGGGAGTGTTCTCCGCCGCCCGGACGTAGATCGCCTGCGAGGGGCAGACGATCACGCACAGCTCGCACCCCACGCAGCGCTCCATCCCGTCCTCGTAGAGGGTGAGCCAGTGGCGGCCCTTGAAGCGGGGCTGGACGGCGGTGCGCTTCTCCTCGGGATACCGGATGGTGATGGGCGGCTTGAAGAGATAGCGGAAGGTGATGCCCAGCCCCCTGAGCATCGCCGCTCCCCGGCGCAGGTACGCGGCGGCCGCCGCCCCGGTCCTCATGGGGCCCTCAGGAGGACGACCGCGGAGGTGACCACGATGTTGAGCAACCCCAGCGGCACCAGCACCTTCCATCCGAAGGCCATGAGCTGGTCGTGGCGCACCCGCGGCAGCGTCGCCCGCAGCCAGATGAAGAAGAAGATGAACACGAAGGTCTTCAGGAAGAACCAGACCGCCCCCGGCAGGAGCGGCCCCTGCCAGCCGCCCAGGAACAGCGTCGTCGTCAGGGCGCTCATCGTTACGATCCCCAGGTACTCGCCCGCATAGAACATGGCGAACCGGAACCCCCCGTACTCCGTCTGGTAGCCGGCGACCAGCTCCTGCTCCGCCTCCGGCAGGTCGAAGGGGGCGCGGTTGGTTTCGGCCACGGCGGCGGTGAGGAAGAGGAGGAAGGCCACGGGCTGCAGGACGACGAACCAGAGGCGCCGCTGCGCCTCCACGATCTCCACCAGGCTCAAGGTGCCCGCGGTCAGGACGACGGCGATGACGGCCAGCCCGAGGGCGAGTTCGTAACTGATGAGCTGGGCGCTGCTGCGCAGGCTCCCCAGCAGCGAGTACTTGTTGTTGGAGGACCATCCGCCGAGGATGATCCCGTAGACGCCGATGGAGGAGGCGGCCAGCACCAGCAGGATCCCCACGTTCACGTCCGCCAGGTACAGCGCGACGCGCCGGCCGAAGAGGGAAACCTCCGGGCCGAAGGGGATGACGGCATAGACCAACAGCGCCGTGGTCATGCTGATCGCCGGCGCCACCAGGTAGACGAGGACGTCCACCTGAGCCGGGCGGAAGCTTTCCTTGAAGAGGAGTTTCACGCCGTCCGCCAGCGGCTGGAGCAGCCCGAAGGGTCCCACGCGGTTCGGTCCGTAGCGCACCTGGAACTTCCCCAGCAGCCTGCGCTCCAGCAGCGTCATGTAGGCGAAGGCCGTCAGCAGCGCCAGGATCAGGATCGCGCTCTTGACGGCGGCTTCCAGCGCGCCGGTCATAGGCCCGCCACCCGCACGCGCGTGACCGGATCGCCGGGGTCCACCAGGACGTTCACCGGCGCGGCGTCGAATCCGCGCGGCACGTAGGCCTGTCCGGGGAGGATCGCCGTCGAGAGGCGGGCCCGCAGGGCGAGCGCTCCCCGGGGCGAGGACACCACGACCGGATCGCCGTCCTCCACGGCGGCGCGCCGGGCGTCCTCGGGGTGCAGGATCGCCCACGGCTCGCCGGCCAGGTCGGCGACGGCCGGGGCCCGGGCGCTCATCGCCCCCCGGTCGAACAACACCTCCCCCACGATCAACGTCAGCGGAAACGGCGGATCGAGCGGTGAGGGACCGGAGGCGGACACAGGCGCCGTCGGCCCGGGCCGGGCGCCGGCGGTACCGCCGTTTCCTTCCTCCGCCGGACGGCGCGGCGCCAGCGGCGCCCGCTCACCCAGGCGCAGTTCGGGGATCACCGCGCGCATCTCGTCAAAGATCTCCTCCCAGTCGCTGTACGCCACGGTGGCCCCGAGGACGCGGGCCAGGGCGGCGAGGATCTGCCAGTCGCCGCGCGCGGCGCCGGGTCCCCGGACCGCGGCGCGGATCCGCTGAATGCGGCCCTCCAGGCTGGAGACGGTGCCGTCCTTTTCCGGCAGAACGAGCGCCGGAAGGACGACGTCGGCGTCCTGCGCGGTCTCGGTGAGGAACGCGTCCTGGACGACGACGAAGGGAACCCGCGCACGCGCCGCGGTCCACCGGGACCGGTCCGGGACGTCGGTGGCGGGATCCCCGCCGATGACGTAGAGGACGTCCAGTCTTCCGGCCGCCGCGGCCTCGATGATCTCGGGCGCCGTCAGACCTCCTTCGGCGGCCGGCGGCGCTCCCCACAGCCGCTGCAGCTCCCCGCGCACCTCCTCCAGCGGCCGTCCGCCCGGCGCGGTGTCGGGCAGCAGCCCTCCCAGCATCGCCCCGAAGACGTTGCCGCGGCCGCGCAGCACCGACGGACGGACGCCCCATCGCCTGCAGATCGCCCGCACCTCCGCCAGCGCCTCCGGCCCGTCGACGGCTTCCAGCGCCGCCCTGCCGATCATCACCAGCGGCCGCCTCGCCCCGCGAAGGGCCGTCGCCGCCGCCGTGATCCGGTCCGGCTCTACGCCTCCCGCCGACGCCCCATCCCGGTCTCCGTCCAGCGCGTGCCGGAGCGCCGCGAGGACCGCGCTCCCCTCGCCGTGCCGGTGCAGCAGGTGGTGGGCCAGGTGGCGTTCGACCTCCAGGGCCTTGGAGGTCACCGCGACGACGGCCGTCCCGCGGTCGAGGGCCTGTTTCAGGCGTAGCCAGAGCACCGGGTACTCTTCGGTGAGGTCGCATCCCACCAGGAGGACGACGTCGGCGTCGGCGATGCCGGAGATGGGTGTGGTCAGCCCCCAGGTCAGGCCCAGACTCGGGCTGCCCCGGCGGGCATCCAGCCGGCAGTCCAGGTGCGGGGTGCCGACGACGCTGCGGAAGACGCGCGCGGCGACGTAGGCGTCCTCGTTGCTCATCCGGCTCCCGCCCAGCAGCGCCACCTGCGCTCCGCCCGCGGCGCGGATCCGACGGGCCACCGCCTCCAGCGCCTCCTCCCAGGAGGCGGGCTGCAGCGCGCCGTCGCGGCGCACCAGGGGTTCGGTCAGGCGCTCGGGGTGCTGGACATAGCCGTGACCGAAGAATCCCAGGTCGCACAACCAGATATCGTTGACTTCGGGCCGCTCGCCGGCCCGGGTGCGCCGGATGACGTTCCCGCGGACGTCGAAGGTCACCGCGCAGCCCACCCCGCACAGCGTGCAGACACTGTCCACCGGGTGGTTGTCCCAGGGACGCGCCGCGAACCGGTAGGACTTCGCCGTGAGGGCGCCCACGGGGCAGATGGCGATGGTGTTCCCGATGAACTTCGAGCGGACGGGCTGCGTGAAGGGCGTGTTGATCTCGCTCCGGAAGCCCCGGTCGAACCCCTTCAGCGCGTCGTCGCCGGCGACCAGTTCCCCGAACCGCACGCACCGCCAGCAGAGGATGCAGCGCTCGCGGTCCAGCACCAGCACCGGGCCCAGGGACACCGGCTTGGCGAAGTCGCGCTTCGTCTCGATGAAGCGGCTGCGGCCCGGTCCCCAGCGGAAGGTCTGGTCCTGGAGGGGGCACTCCCCGCCCTTGTCGCAGATCGGACAGTCCAGCGGATGGTTGATCAGCAGGTACTCGAGGATGGCCTCCTGCGCCGCCTTCACCTCGGGGGTCGTGGTGTGCACGACCATCCCCTCGGCCGCTTCCAGCGTGCAGGAGGTGGCCAGCTTCGGAACCTTCTCCACCTGGACCAGGCACATCCGGCAGGCGCCCAGCGGCGGCATCCGGTCGTGGTAGCAGAAGATCGGGATCTCGATGCCGGCCCGCCGCGCGGCGTGCCAGACGGTGGTGCCCCGGGGCACGGTCACCGGGCGGCCGTCGATGGTCAGGGTCACGGTCGGCGCGGGCTCGCTCATACCTGGACCGCCGTCTTCACGTCGCAGTGTCCGGTGCGGACGTGGTGGTCGTACTCGTGGCGGAAGAACCGCAGCGAGGAGTAGATGGCGGGCGGCACGCTCTCCCCCAGGGGGCAGAAGCACGTCCCCGTCATCCCCCGGGCGATGCCGTCCAGGAGCTCCAGATCCTCCGGCCGTCCTTTTCCGTGAAGGATCCGGTCCAACACCTGGCTGAGCCACACCGTGCCCTCGCGGCAGGGGGTGCACTTGCCGCAGGACTCGTCGCGGTAGAACTCCACCGTCCGGGCCACCACCTCCACCATGCAGGCGGTGTCGTCCATGACGATGAGCGCCGCCGACCCGAGCATCGCGCCGTAGACATCCAGTTTCGCCAGGTCGTAGTCCATGGGCGTGTCGAGGTAGGCCGCGGGCAGGATCGCCGAGGAGGTCCCTCCGGGGAAGCACGCCTTGAAGGCCCGTCCCGGGCGCAGGCCCCCGGCCGCCTCGATCACCTGCCGGATCGACGTGCCCAGCGGCAGTTCATAGACGCCGGGGCGCTGCACATGACCGCTCACAGAGAAGAGAATCGGCGGGCCCTGCTCCCGGTACCAGGCCTCTCCCCGGGCCAGGATCCAGGCCACATGGCACAGCGTCTCGACGTTGTTCAGCGCCGTGGGCTGCATGTACAGCCCCTTCACGGCTGGATAGAAGGGAGGCTTCAGACGCGGCATGGCGCGGCGGCCCTCCAGGGACTCCAGCAGGGCCGTCTCCTCCCCGGCGATGTAGGCGCCGGCGCCGGTGGCCAGGACCAGGTCCAGGTGGTAGCCGCTGCCCAGGATGTCGCGCCCCAGGTAGCCCCGCTCGTAGGCCTGGGCGATCGCCCGCTCCAGAACCGCCCGGGCCCGGTGGAACTCCCGGCGCAGGTAGATGAAGGCCTGGTGGGCGTCGACGGCGTACCCGGCGATGACGATCCCCTCGATCAGCCGGTGGGGGTCGCCCTCCATCAGCGTGCGGTCCTTGAAGGTGCCAGGCTCCCCCTCGTCCGCGTTGACGACCACATACTTCGTCACCGCCGGATCCCGCGGGAGGAACTTCCACTTGCGGCCGGTGCCGAAGCCCGCGCCACCGCGGCCGCGCAGCCCCGACCGCTCCACCTCGTCCACGACCTCCTCGGGACGCATCGCCAGCGCCCGCCGCAGCCCTTCGTAGCCGCCGCGCGAGACGTAGGCGTCCAGGTCGCCCTGATCGGGCTCGTGGATGTACTTCAGCAGGAAGGGCTCAGGCATAGCGCTCCAGGATCTCGCCGATCTGCTCCGGCCGCAGCGGGCCGTGCCGGTCCGGGCCGACCATCACCACCGGGGCCGCCTCGCAGGCGGCGAGGCACTCCGCCGTCTTGAGCGTGAAGCGGCCGTCGGGGGTGGTCTCGCCGACCTGAATGCCCAGGCGGCGCCGGAGGTCGTCCAGCACCGCCCGACACCCGTTGAGCAGGCAGCTGACGTTGGTGCACACCTGGATGAGGTGGCGCCCCTCGGGCCGGAAGCGATAGAGGTGGTAAAAGGACGCCACGGCCGCCGCCTCGGAGGCCGGCAGCCCCAGCAGGGCGGCCACCTCCGCGACGACCTCGGGATGGAGCGCCCCGGCCTCCTCCTGCGCCACGAACAGGGCGCCGAGGAGGGCGGAGCGCGGCTGCGGGAACTGTCCCGCCAGCCTCACGATCGCCGACCGGGCGGCGTCGGACAGCCTCATCGGTCCACGTCTCCCAGGACGATGTCGATCGAGGCGATGGCCACCACGACGTCGGCCACGTAGTTGCGAAAGAGCATCACCGGCAGCGCCTGGAGGTTGTGGAAGGACGGCGCCCGCACCCGCACGCGCACGGGACGGTTGCTGCCGTCGCTGACGACGAAGTAGCCCTTCTCCCCGCGCGGAGACTCCACCGCGGCGTAGACCTGCCCCGGCGGGGGGTGGATGCCCTCGCTGACCAGCTTGAACTGGTGGATGACCGCCTCCATGCTCCGCACCAGCTCCCGCCGCGGCGGAAGGGCCACCTTCCGGTCGTCGATCAGCACCGGCCCCGGCTCCAGCCGGTCCAGCGCCTGACGGATGATCCGGCAGGACTGGCGCATCTCTTCCATCCGCACCAGGTACCGGTCGTAGGCGTCGCCCCGCCGACCGAGGGGGACGTCGAAGTCGTACTCCTCATAGCCGCCGTAGGGGAACGCCTTGCGCACATCGTAGTTCAGCCCCGAGCCCCGGCCGATGGGTCCGGTGCAGCCGTAGCGCAGGGCGTCCTGCCGCGTCAGCACGGCCACCCCCTCGGTGCGCTGCCGCCAGATCAGGTTGTCGCTGAGCAGCCGCTCGTACTCCTCCAGGCGCCGGGGGATCTCCTCCACCACCTCCCGGACCCGCGCCGGGAACTCCTCCGGGATGTCCCACTGCAGCCCCCCGATGCGCATGTAGCCGTGCATCATGCGCTGGCCGGAGACGGCCTCGAAGAGGTCCAGGATCCGCTCCCGGTCGTTGAAGCAGTACATCAGCAGGCTGGTCACGTTGACGTCGATCGCCGAGGTTCCGAGCCAGACCAGGTGCGAGGCGATGCGCGACAGTTCGGCCAGGATGATCCGGATGATCTCGGCCCGGCGGGGCGGCCGGATCCCCAGCAGTTTCTCCACCGCCAGCACGTAGGCGTGCTCCTCGATCATCGTCGCCAGGTACTCGATGCGCGGGGGAAAGACGATGTTCTGGTGGTAGGTGCGGGTTTCCATCTCCTTCTCGAAGCCGGTGTGCAGGTAGCCGATCACCGGCTCGGCGCGCAGGATGACCTCGCCCTCCAGCTCCACCATGAGGCGCAGCACCCCGTGGGTGCTGGGATGGTGGGGCCCCATGTTCAGGACGATGGCCTCGCGCGCCAGCTCGGACATCTCAGTCCTTCCGCGGCGGGGTCCTGGGGATGATGGCGCTGGGCGGCTTGGGAGTGTGGCCAAAGAACTGCACCGGCTCTTCCACCAGCGGGTAGTCCTTGCGCAGCGGGTGGCCCTCCCAGTCGTCGGGCATGAGGATGCGCTTGAGGTCCGGATGCCCCAGGAACCGGATGCCGAACATGTCGTACACCTCGCGCTCCAGCCAGTTGGCGCCGGGATACACTTCCACCGCGGTGGGCACTGTGGGATCGCCTCCGGGCAGACGCATCGCCAGGCGCAGCCGGGCCGGGGGATCCAGCGCCGTCAGCAGGTACACCACCTCGAAGCGGGGCTCGGCGGGATGGCGGTCGACCGCCGTCAGGTCGGTGAGCATGAGGAAGCCCAGATCCCGGGCGCGGACCAGCGCGTCCCGGATGCTGTCGCGGGAGACGAGGAGGGTCAGCTCATCCCGGAACCGCACCTCCTCCTCGGCCAGGCCCCGGAAGGCCTGCGCCACCTCTTCCCGCCGATCCGTCACCGCCGGCTCCGGGCCGCGGGACCGGCGGCGATCAGTTCCTGCAACTTGGTGAAGCCGTACAGCAGCGCCTCGGGGCGCGGCGGACAGCCGGCCACGTAGACGTCCACGGGGATGAGTTTGTCCACGCCCTGCACCAGGGCGTAGTTGTTGAAGACGCCGCCGCAGGAGGCGCAGTCGCCCATGGCGATGACCCACTTCGGCTCCAGCATCTGCTCGTAGATGTGCTTCACCACCGGGGCCATCTTCTGGCTGACCCGGCCGGAGACGATCATCAGGTCGGCCTGGCGCGGCGAGGCCCGGAACAGCTCGCTGCCGAACCGGGCGATGTCGTAGCGGGACTGGGCGGCGGAGATCATCTCGATGGCGCAGCAGGCCAGCCCGAACTGCACCGGCCATACGGAGTTGCTGCGCGCCCACCCCACCAGGCGCTCCACGGTGGTGGTCAGGATGTTGCGCTGCAGAGCGGCGACCTCGGCGTCGGTCGCCTCGGCAGAAGCGCGCGTCCTGGAGATCATTGCCATTCCAGAGCCCTCCGGCGCCAGGCGTAGACGAAGCCGACTCCCAGGACGGCCACGAACAGGAGCATCTCGATCAGGCCGAAGACCCCCAGCCGGCGGGCCACCACCGCCCAGGGGTAGAGGAAGACGGCCTCAATGTCAAAGAGCAGAAAGAGCATGGCGATGAGGTAGTACCGGATGGGCACGCGCTCGCGCGCGGAGCCGATGGGCCAGACCCCGGATTCATAGGGTTCTGCCTTCCCCGGCAGGGGGCGGCCGCGGCCCAGCACGCTGTGCAGCGCCAGCAGCGCCACGACGAGGGCGATGATGAAGCTGAAGTAGATGAAGATCGGCAGGTAGTCCGCCACCACGCGTCCCCGGAGGCGCTGCTTCCTTCACGATGATTACAGAGATGGTGGGGGGTGTCAACGCCGCAGGTCCGCGGGGCGCAGCGCCGCCCGCACCCGAGCGACGATCTCGGGTGTGACCTGCAGCAGATAGTCCACCTCAGCCGGGGTGGTGCCGCGGCCGAGGGAGAAGCGCACCGTGCCCTTCGCCGCCTCCGGGGGCAGCCCGATCGCCGCCAGCACGTGGGAGGGCTCCAGGCTGCCCGAGGTGCAGGCCGATCCGCTGCTCGCCGCGACCCCCTGGAGGTCTAAGGCGACGAGCAGCGACTCGCTGTCCGTCCCCTCGAAGGAGACGCTGAGCACCCCCGGCAGGCCGGCCTGTGGATCGCCGTTGCGTCTGGCCCCGGGAATCGCCGTCAGCCCCGCGGCCAGACGGTCGCGCAGCGCGCGCAGGCGGACGGCCTCCTCGGCCATCGTCTCTTCCGCAATGCGCACCGCCTCGCCGAACCCGACAATTCCCGGGACGTTCTCCGTGCCGGCGCGGCGGTTGCGTTCATGGGCGCCGCCGTGCTGGATGCGAGCCAGCGGGGTCCCGCGGCGCACGTACAACGCCCCGACGCCCTTGGGGCCGTACCGTTTGTGCGCGGAGACGGAGAGCAGGTCCACGGACAGCGCGTCCACCTTCACCGGGAGAATGCCCAGGGTCTGCGCGGCGTCGGAATGCATCACCGCGCCGTGGTCGCGGACCAGTCGGCCGATCTCCTCCACGGGCTCGATCGTGCCGATCTCGTTGTTCGCGTGCATCACGCTGACCAGGATCGTATCCGGCCGCAGCGCGGCCCGAACGTCGTCGGGATCGACCCGGCCGAACCGGTCCACGGGCAGGATGGTGATCTCGAAGCCGCGGGCGGCCAGGAAGCGGCACGACTCGAGGACGGCGTGGTGCTCCACCGCCGTCGTCACGATGTGCTTCCCCCGGTGTTCGGCGGCATACGCCGCCCCCAGCAGGGCCAGGTTGTCCGCCTCGGTGGCGCCGCTGGTGAAGACGATCTCCTGCGGAGCGGCCCCGATGGCGGAGGCGAGGATCTCCCGGGCGCGCTCCACCGCCTCGCGGGCCTCCTGTCCCCAGGCGTGGATGCTGCTGGCGTTTCCGAACCGCTCGGAGAAATACGGCAGCATCGCCGCGACCACCCGCGGATCCACCGGTGTGGTGGCGGCGTGGTCGGCGTAGACGCGCATCAACGGGAAAGGGCCAGGGCGATCCCGGGCACGAGCGGCGTGCCGCCGCGGACGGGGGGAAGTTCGAGCGCGCGGACGGCCTCCCGGGCCGCGAGGAGCCGCAGGTGGCTCTTCACCTCCCGCAGCGGAACGCGGCGCCGGAGGACCAGGTAGCGGATCTGCTGGGCCCGTTCGATGTCCCGCCAGGTATAGAGGCGCCGCCGTGTAGCGGGCTCACGGCGAGGGGAGAGCAGGCCCCGGGCCTCCCACCGCCGGAGGGTGCCGGCAGAGACGCCCACCAGGCTGCTGGCGACGGAGACAGTGAACAGAGGCTGCGTTTGGGACTTCATGGCCACGGCCCCCCGTCCTGCCCTCCCAGTATAGCAACGGGCCGGACCCCGGCGGAACAGCCGAACAATGGGTCGAAACATGGCCACAGAGGGCTAATTTCAGTGAAATCTGGAGATATCGTGAGAAAAATGCAGTCCTTGCCCGTATTCGGCCATCGGAAGTTTTAGAATCGCCTAGATCAGGACTGGAATTGCATCAGGGGGAGGTTCCTATTCGCCGAAAGCCGCGGCGACGAAGGTTCGCATGATGCGGGCCGTGGCCCCCCAGATCACGTACGGCCCGTACTCGAAGAAGGAGACCTCGACCTGCTCGCCCGCCGGCCCCATCCGCACCTCGACACGCCGCCGGGCGGGATCTCGAAACACGCTCAGAGGAACAGAGAGCACCTCGGCGATCTCCTCCACGCTGACCCGCAGGGCGGTGGGAGGGGGAACGACGCCCACGACAGGGGTGATGACGAAGCCGCTGACGAGGGTATGGACGTCGTCCAGCAGTCCCAGCACCCGTACCTCCCTCCGGGGAATCCCCAACTCCTCCTCCATCTCCCGCAGCGCGGTCTCCACCGGGTCCTGGTCGGCGGCGTCCGCCTCTCCGCCCGGCAGCGAGATCTGTCCTTTGTGGTGCTCCACCGTCTCGGTCCGCCGGGTGAACAGGACGCAAATCTCCCCCCCGTCCCGGAACAGGGGAAGGAGGACGGCGGCGCGTCTCAACGCGGCGTCTGCGATGATCCGCCGGCGGATCCCCGCCAGGCGGCGCTCCACCACGGCGAAGAAGTCTTCAGTCATTCGGGCCGCCCCGATTGGGATCGAACATCTGCTCGACGCCGCGTGTTGGGGAGGAGGCCGTCGTTCTCTACAATATATGGAAACTTCGGCAGGAATCCGCCGACGGACCGTGAATACGACCAGAGACCCTCAGGGGGGAGGAGCCACCAGTCTGGGCTTGACCGTCCACGACAGGCTCCCCACACAGCAGCATCCGGATACCACTCCTCCTCTGCCTGCACCTCCTCCCTGGGGTCGGTCTGCCGGTCCCAGGGACGCGACAGACCGCGGGGCGAGGGGGACGAGGGCAGGTCATGGTCGTCTATAAACCCTTCGAGGAACGGACCGTCGATACCCAGTACCGGGACCTGCTGCAGCGGATCCTCACCTCCGGAGAGGAAGTCCCCACGCGGCAGGGAGTTCCGGCGCTCCGCGTGGTCGGCCACCTGATGCGCTTCCCGCTGGACAACGGCTTCCCCCTCATCACGGAACGCGACCTCGTGAGCAGACCGCGGACGCGCCCCTCTCCCTTCCACCAGGCCGTGGCGGAGATCTGCGCCTTTCTCAACGGGGCGCAGACGCGGGAGGAACTGGAGGCCTTCGGCTGCTACTGGTGGGCCGACTGGGTCACGGCGGAGGAGTGCGCGAAGTTCGATCTGTCTCCCGGGGATCTGGGACCGGGCTCCTACGGTGCGGCCTTTCGGCGCTTCCCCACCGCCGAGGGGGGGGTCTTCGATCAGGTGGCGCACCTCGTGGCGCAGATCAAGACCGCCCCCCACCTGCGCCATCACGAGCTGACCCCCTGGATCCCCCAGTACCTGCTCCAGGGCGACGGCCGCCGGCGCCGGGCGGTGGTGCCGCCCTGCCACGGGTGGATCCACGTCCACGTCAACCCCGGCACCCGGAGCCTCATCCTGAGCCACCGCCAGCGCAGCGCGGACGCGCCGGTGGGACTGGTCTTCAACCTGATCCACTACGGGGCTCTGGCCCTCATGCTGGGGCAGGTCACGGGGTACCGGCCGACGGAACTGGTGTATTTCATCGACGATGCCCATATCTACCTGAATCAGATCAAGGACGTCGAGGAGTTGCTGTCCACCTCTCCCCAGCGCCTGCCGACGGTGAGGCTCGACCCCACGGTCCGCGATCTCTTCGCCTTCCGCCCGGAGCACTTCGCCGTCACCGACTACTTCCCGCAGCTCCCGCGCCGGCGGATCCCGACACCGGTATGATCCTCTCCCTGGTCGTCGCCGTCGCCGACAACGACGTCATCGGGCTGGCCGGGGACCTCCCCTGGCGCCTGCGGACCGACCTTCGACGGTTTCGGGAGTTGACCTGGGGGCGCACCGTGATCGTGGGACGCCGGACCCACGACGCCATCGTGCGACGGCTGGGCGGCCCGCTGCCGGGGCGCCGCACCATCGTCCTCTCGCGCCGGCGGGCGGCCGCGGAGGGGTGCGCGGTGGCGGCGTCGTGGGAGGAGGCGCTGGCCCTGGTCCAGGGGGAAGACGAGGTGTTCGTCATCGGCGGCGCGGAGGTCTACCGTCTGGCCCTGCCCTATGCGCAGCGCATCTACCGCTCGCGCGTGCACGCCGCGCCGGACGGGGACACCGTGTTCCCCGAGCTCGATCCCGCGCAGTGGCGGGTGCTCCGGGCCACGGCGCACCCGCGCGGCGCCGGGGACGACTTCGACCACACCTTCGAGATCCTGGAACGCGCCGCCGTCCCCGTCCGGTGAGCCGCGTCAAGCCCCGCGCGCTGCCGGCGGGATCGTCGTAATCCAGAGGGGTCGAGTTCTTCAGGCGACAACCGCGACGATCCCCTGGACGCGCGGCAGCCCCCTGGCCAGCAGGCGCCAGGTGTCCCCCTCGTCCGCGCTGCCGTAGATCTCGCCCGCGGTCGTGCCGAAGTAGATCCCGGCCGGCTGCAGGCGGTCGGCGTCCATCCCGTGGCGCAGGACCACGGTGTGCACCTTCCGCGGCAGGCCCTCGCCCAGCCGCTCCCAGCGGGCCCCGCCGGTGCGGCTGCGGTAGACCTCCAGCGCCCCCTGGATGCAGGAGTTGTGCTTCTTGCACCGGCCCTGGTAGGCCGGGACGACGTACACAGTTCCCCGCTCGCGCGGGTGGACGGCCAGCGGGAACCCGTGCCGGTCGGGCAACCCGGCCGAGATGTCGGTCCAGGAGCGCCCGAAGTCGTCGCTGCGGTAGACGCCGCAGTGTTGCTGCCGGTAGACGGTGCTGCTCGCCGCCGGAGAGATTCCGATGCGGTGGGTGCAGGAGTGGACCTGGGAGAGGTGGGCCTCCACCGTCCTGGCCCGCTCTTCCGCCGGCACCTCCTTCCCCTGAAGCGACCGATCGGCGTCGGGGCAGGATTCGACGACGCCGGTGCGCGCGTACTCCCACGTCTCCCCGCCGTCCTCCGTCCGCAGGGCCCCGTGGTTGGTGCTGCTGACGACGATCATCCGCCTGGGGTCCTGCGGGTCGAAGTGGATCCCGTGGAGCGAGTTGCCGATCGTGCCGAACCCCCAGTCTCCCCACCGATCCTCCTTGCCCGGCGCGTTGAGGTAGCCGGGGACGAGCGACCAGGATTTCCCGCGGTTCTCGCTCTTGAAGAGATAGCTGAAGTGGGTCCCGACCCACAGTTCGCGCGGCTCCCGGGGATTCACGGCCACGGTCCAGACCTTGCGGATGGGCAGGCCGTCGTTGAGCGGGGTCCAGCTGCGGCCGAAGGTTCTGCTGCTCAGGACGCCCTCGTTGCCGGTGGTGGCGTAGAGCGTCCTGCTCTTCCCGTCCCACGCGCAGTGGGTCACGGACACGCCCCGGAGCAGCGGGCCGCGCCGGCGCCACCGGGCGCGGCGACCGTCGCTCTCCAGGACGAACAGCCCGTCCACCGTGCCTGCCAGTACCAGGACCCTGGGCATCGCCGCCGCCTCCGGGGATGAGTCGGAGGGTAGCGTTCGGTGTCCGCAGAACCCTCCCCTGCCGAACACTGCTGTCCCTCCGGAGGCTCCGATGCGCCTGTGCACCTACCAGATCAAGGGAGACGCCCGGCTCGGTATCGTCGTGGGCGAGGCGGTCGTCGATCTGCACGCGGTGGCCCGCCGCCGCAAGATGCGAGACCTGCCCCGGGAGATGCTGGGGCTCATCGCCGAGGTCCCCGCCGCCGCCCTGCGCGCGCTGGCCCGCGAGGCGGAGCGGTGGGTGGCGGCCGGGCGCCCGACCGTCCCGCTCCGATCGGCCAGACTGCTGGCACCGATTCCCCGGCCGCGGAAGAACATTGTCTGCATGGGTCGCAACTACGCCGAGCACGCCCGGGAAGGGGGGAACGAGCCGCCCGCGGCGCCGGTCTTCTTCACCAAGCCGCCCACCGCGGTGGTCGGCCCCGACGCCCCCGTGATCCACCATGCCGTGACCGAGCAGCTGGACTACGAGGTGGAGCTGGTGGCCGTGATCGGCCGCCGCGGCCGGGACATCCCGGAGGAGCGGGCGCTGGACTACGTCTTCGGCTACACCATCATGAACGATGTCACGGCGCGCGATCTCCAGGACCGCCACCTGCAGTGGTTCAAGGGCAAGGCGCTGGACACGTTCGCGCCCCTGGGCCCCTGGATCGTCCACCGCTCGGCGATCCCCGACCCCCAGCGCCTGCGCCTGTCGCTGCGCGTCAACGGCGAGGTGCGCCAGCAGTCCACCACGGCGCACATGATCTTCCCCGTGGCCCGGCTGATCTCGGTGCTGTCGGCCGGCATGACCCTCGAACCGGGGGACCTGCTGGCCACGGGCACGCCGGAGGGCGTGGCCAAGGGGATGAAACCTCCGCGGTGGCTGCGGCCGGGCGACGTGATGGAGGCGGAGGTGGAAGGGATCGGCGTCCTCCGCAACCGCGTCGTCGCGCCGCGCTGACCGCTCCGCACCGCCTTCCCTCCGACCCCTTAGGTGAAGGAGTTGGCGGAGGCGGGACGAACCGCATTCCCAATTGTGGACTCTGTTCCTGATTCTGGAACACTCAAGACGCTGCAGAAGGCCATCGAACTCCTCCGCTGTTTCGATGCCGTCCACCCGGTGCTCGGCATCTCCGACCTCAGCCGCCGCCTGGGCCTGCCGCGCAGCGTGGTGTACCGCATCGCCACCACGCTGAAATCGGGAGGTCTCCTGGAACAGGAGGCCGGGTCGCGACGGTATCGCATCGGCATCGGGCTGTTCGATCTGGGGGCCCGCTACACGCACCGCCACCGATGGCTGCCGCTGGTCCTGGAGGCGCTGAAGGATCTGGTCGCCTCCACCGGCCACACCGGGTACATCGGCGTCCTGGCCGGCCCCGACGTCGTGGTGCTGGCCTCGGAGGCCGGCGCCCACCGGGTGCGTCTCGTGGTCAAACCGGGCGAGCGTTTCCCGGCGTACGCCACGGCGATCGGCAAGGCGCTGTTGGCCCGCCTGCCGGATGAGGAGGTGGCCCGCCTCTACGCCCGCACCCCGTTGACCCCACTGACCCGGGCCACCCTGCGCGAGATCCCGGCGCTCCTTGCCGAACTCGCGCGGACCCGGACCCGGCGCTACGCCGTCGCCGACCAGGAGACCTTTGACGGAATCAAAGCCGCGGGCATCGGATTCGCCAGTGCCGCAGACGGGGAGTCCTTCGCCCTCAGCGTCTCCTATCCGATCGCCGGTGTCTCCCGGCAAGACGAGCGGCGCATCGTCGAGGCCCTGCTCCTGCGGGGCGAGCGCCTGGGCCGGGCATTGGGCGACCGCTGGTGGAACACGGAAGCGAGGAGGCCGCGCCGGTGAATGCCGTCGCGCTGCCCGGCATCCGGGGCGACATCCGCTCCCTGGGTGCGGCGGTGCAGGGCCGGCCCTACCTGGCGCTGGCGGCGCTTCCTGTGGCCTTCTTCGGGGTCTTTCTCCTCTACCCGCTGGCGCTGATGTTCCTCGTCAGCATCCGGAACTACGCGCCGGCCCAGATCGTCGGGGACCGCATCACGCTGGAGAACTACCTGCGGTTTCTCCTCGACCCGTTCTATCGTCGGATCCTGCTCTCCACCCTCCGGCTGGCGGCGGTGGTGAGTGCGACCGCCCTGCTCCTCGCCTATCCCCTGGCCTACTACCTCTCCCGCACGACCAGCCGGGCCAAGGGGTGGCTCATCTTCCTGCTGCTGACGCCGCTCATGGTCGGGATCGTCGTCCGCACCTACGGCTGGATCGTCCTGCTGGGACGCAGCGGGACCGTCAACCAGCTGCTGCTGGCCCTGGGCGTGGTCCGGGAACCGGTGCGCATCCTGTTCACGGAGACGGCCGTCGTCCTGGGCCTGATCGAGGTCCTCCTGCCCTACATGATCTTTCCCCTGATCTCCGCGCTGCAGAAGGTGGATCCCACGCTGGAAGCGGCGGCCGCCACCCTGGGTGCCGGCCCGCTGGAGGTGCTGCGGCGGGTGGTGCTGCCCCTCAGTCTGCCCGGCATCGTCTCGGGCACGGTGATCGTCTTCACCCTGTCCGCGGGCGCGATCGTGACCCCGGCCATCCTGGGCGGCCCGCGCACGCAGACCATGGGAACGCTGATCTACCAGCTCATGACCGCCACGTTGAACTGGCCCTTCGGCTCCGCGGTCGCCTTCATCCTCCTGGCCTTCGAAGCCTTCCCCGTCTTCCTCTTCTTCGCCGTGACGGCCCGGGGGCGGGGAGGGAGAGGACCGTGATGCCGCTCCGGGCGCTGGGACGCCTCTATCTTGTGTCGGTCTTTGCCTTTCTCCTCGCCCCCGTCGTGGTCGCCGTGCTCACGTCCTTCAACCCCACCCGGCTGAACCTGTTCCCGCCGCAGGGGGTCTCGCTGACGTGGTATCGGGAGTTCCTCCAGGCCGAGAACTTCACCCACGCCTTCGTCGCCGTGAGCCTGAAACTGGCCCTGATCGTCGCCGTCGTCACGGGGCTCCTGGCCCTGCCCGCGGCGTATGCGCTCAGCCGCTATCGGTTCCGGGGGCGCACCCTGCTCCAGACGCTGTTCCTCTCGCCGATGATGGTCCCCCAGATGGTGGTGGGGATCGCCCTGCTGCTGTTCTTTGCCCGCCACACCTTCGCCGACGAGCTCCGCATCGTGGTCGGCCACACGCTGATCGCTTTGCCCATCGCCGTCCGGGCCATCACGGCCAGCCTGGAGGGCAGCGATCCCCAGCTGGAGGAGGCGGCCCTGAGCCTGGGCGCCAATCCCCTGCAGACCTTCACCCGCGTCACGGCGCCGCTCATCGGCTCCGGGCTGCTGGCCGCGATGCTGTTCGCCTTTACCCTCTCCTTCACCGACGTGAACGTGGCCCTGTTCCTCACCGGCCCGCGGACCACGACGCTGCCGGTGGAGGTGTTCGCCTACCTCCGCTGGGAGAGCACGCCCATCATCGCCGCGATTGCCGCGGTGCAGGTGGCGATGATCCTGGCCATCGCCCTGGTGATCAACCGGCTGGCCGGGCTGGATGCCGTGGTCAGGTACTGACGAGTCTGCAACACCATCCAGGCCATCGAGGAGGAGGTGGGGGGATGCTGATCAGGGCAGAAGACGATCGGATCGAGCTGGTCCTCAGCCGGAGGGCGTTCCTGCGGCTGGGCGCGGCCGCGGCCGGCGCGGCGGTCTTCGGCCGGCTGGCCGGAGTGCCGGGCGGGAGCCCGGCCGCGGCGGCCGCCGCCCCGGTCTCGGACCTGAACCTGCTGTTCGCCGGGGGAACGTGGAAGGAGTACTTCGAGCGGATCTACGCCCGGCCCTTCGAGAAGGCGAAGGGAGCGCGGGTGGTCTTCAGCGTCGGCGACTCGGCCCAGCAGATCTCGCGGGTCATCGCCGAACGCGACAACCAGCGGTTCGACATGATCCACATCCACCAGTATGCCGCGGCCCAGTTGAACGAACTGGGACTGCTCGTGCCCCCGGACCCGCGGACCGTCACGAATCTCAAAGATGTCGACGAGGCCTTTCGCTTCCCGTACTTTGTCGGCAAGGTGCTGGCGCCCTTCGGCCTGGCCGTGAATACCCGTCGGGCGCCGAAGAAGGTGACCTCCTGGAAGGACCTCTGGGATCCCGCCTTTACCGGCCGGGTGGCCATCCCGAAATGGGAGTGGGTGGGCAATACCTGGTTCTACGCCGTCAACCGGGTCTGGGGCGGCACCGAGACGAACATCGACCCGGGCATTGCCAAGTGCCGCGAGCTGGTGCGCACCAACCGCGCCGTGATCATGAACAACGTCGAGCACGGCATCGCCCTGCTGACGAGCGAAGAGACCTGGATCCAGCCCTTCTACACCGCCCGCACCGAGCAGGCCCGCGACGCCGGGGCGCCGGTGGAGTTCGTCTTCCCCTCCGAGGGGGGGCTGAACTGGACCTTCAACCTGGGGATCATCCGGGGACGCAGCCCCGCCAGCACCGCGCTGGCTCAGGAGTTCCTCAACTTCACGCTGGATCCGGTGCAGCAGGCGCAGTTCGGCATCCTCACCGGCTATCCGCCGACGAACCGGCGGGCCCAGGCGCTGCTTCCGCGCAACTCCAACGTCCTGCTCACTCCGGAGCAGATGGCCAACCTGGGCCGGATGCGCTTTGACATCAAGGCCATGCTGGCCAACCGCGACCGGCACGCGGAGCGCTGGAACAAGGAGGTCCTCGGCTGACCCGGCCATGGCCGTCCCCCTGACGCTGGCGGGGGTCCAGAAGTACTACGGCCACGTGCTTGGGGTGGGACCGGTCAGCCTCGAGGTGGCCCCCGGGGAGTTCGTCTCCCTCCTCGGCCCCTCCGGGTGCGGGAAGACGACGACGCTGCGCCTCATCGCCGGGCTGGAGCGGCCCACGGCCGGATCGATCCGCATCGGCGACGAGGACGTGACCGGCGTGCCCAGCTATCGCCGCAACATCGGGCTGGTCTTCCAGAACTACGCGCTCTTCCCCCACCTCTCCGTCTTCGACAACGTCGCCTTCGGGCTCCGCTACCGCGCGGTGACCGGCGCGGAGGCGCGGCGGCGCGTGGCCGAGGCGCTGGAGCTGGTGGGGCTGGCCGGCTACGAACAGCGGTTGCCGCGGCAGCTCTCCGGCGGCCAGCAGCAACGCGTGGCATTGGCCCGCGCCGTCGTGATCAACCCGCGCATCCTGCTGCTGGACGAGCCGCTGAGCAACCTCGACCTGGCCCTGCGTCAGCGGATGCAGGCCGAGATCAAGCGCATTCAACGCGAGGTGGGCATCACCACCGTCTACGTCACCCACGATCAGACCGAGGCCTTCGGCCTTTCGGACCGCATCGCCGTGCTCTTCCACGGCCGCCTCCACCAGTACGCCCGGCCGGACGAACTGTACGAGCGCCCGGCGACGCCCGAGGTCGCGGATTTCATCGGCGAGACGAATACCCTGCACGGCCGGCTGCGCCGCGACCGCGGCCGGGTCGTCTTCACCACGACCCGGGGCACGGAGCTCGTGGTCTCCCCCGAGCATGTGCCCGCCGGCGAGGAACGCGTGCGCCTGTTCATCCGACCGCACCGCGTTCGCTTCCTCCCGCCGGGGGCGGAGGCGGAGGGCCCCAACCTCTTCGAAGCGACCGTGGAGCGCCTGATCTTCGGCGGCGACGTGCTGCGGGCCACCGTGCGCCTCCGGCAGGGCGATGTCGTTCAGATCAGCGCCCACAACCGCCGGGAGACTCGCGCCGCCCTGCAACAGGGGTCGCTGCGGATCCAGCTTCTGCCCCAAGACCTGCAGGTGTTTCCCTCCAACGGAAGGGAGGCCGACCGTGTTTCAGTTCGGTGAGACGACGGTGGCCCCCGGACAGGTGGCGCGGACGAGCTTCCGGCTGCTGACCTGCCCGGACGGCGACGCCGTCGATGCGCCCGTCGTCATCATGCACGGGGCGCGTCCGGGGCCGGTGCTGTGGATCCAGGCCTGCATCCACGGCAACGAGGTGGGTGGCACGCTGGCCCTCCACCGGCTGCTGGCCCTGCTGCCGCCGTCGCGCCTCCGGGGGACCATCGTCGCCGTCCCCATCCTCAACGTGCCGGCCTTTCGCGCCCGCAGCCGCGAGAGCCCCGTAGACCACGCCAACCTCAACCGGGTGTTCCCCGGCAGCGCCGCCGGCCGCTTCAGCGACCAGATGGCCCACCGGATCTGGGGGCTGGTGCGTGAGACGGCGACCGCGGCACTCGACCTCCACAGCGCCGGCGATCTGGGCCGGGTGCCGTTCTACGCCATCTACCACGCGGACGGCTCGGCGGCCAGCCGCACCGCCCGCCGCATGGCCGAGGCGGTGGGCACGCCGTATCTGTGGGCCTCGCGGGCGGACTGGCTCGCCGGGGCGATGTTCACCCGCCTGACGCAGGAGGGGATTCCGGCGGTGATTGTGGAGGTGGGCGGCGGCGACGTCACCGACGACGACCTCCGTCACTTCGAGCAGGCCCTCCGCGGGGTCCTGGCCGCGCTGGAGATGGTGGACGAGCCGGTCCTCCGCCAGCAGCGCTACACGATCCTCGGCGCCTCGCAGATGATGCAGGTGCGGCGGGGCGGGATCCTCATCCCCGGGGCCCGGCCCGGGGAGATCGTCCCCCGGGACGCGGTGGTCGCCGAACTCGTCGACGCCTACGGCGACGTCGTGGAAACGGTGCGCGCCCCCTTCGACCGGGGGTTCGTGGCCTCGATGCGGCGCCGCGGCCTCGCCGTCCATCCGGGCGAGCGCGTCAGCATCATGCTGGAGGTCGCAGGCGAGGAGACCGGCGGTGGGGCCTGAAGACCGGCGCCGCTACCTGCCGGAGATGACTGGCTGAGTGTGTCCGTGACCTTGCCAAGGGCCGGCCGCGGTCGCGGCCGGCGCGCAGGGAGGAGGCCTTGAGATGACGGAGCAGACGGCCATCGTAGGAGCGCGGCTGATCGACGGCACGGGGGCGGACCCGGTGGACCGCGCGGCGCTGGTGTTTGAAGGGGAGCGGATCGTCGCCGCAGGCCCGGCCGCCCGGGTGGCGATCCCTGGTGGAGCCCGCGTCATCGACGGCGACGGCCTGACGGTGATGCCCGGGCTGATCGACGCCCACGTGCACATCACGATGACCGGCGGGGCCGACCTCCTGGCGATGTCCCTTCAGCGGTCGCTCCCTGAGGTGGCGTTCGACACCGTCGGCCACCTCGCCGCCACCCTGGAGGCCGGCGTCACGACCATCCGGACCGTCGGAGACATCGGCCACATCGACATTGCCGCGCGCGAGGCGATCACCCGGGGACGGATCCGCGGCCCCAGGATCGTGGCGGCCGGCAAGGGGCTGACCTCCACGGGCGGCCACGGCACCATCGTCCCCCCCTGGATCCGCGTCGCCCACGGCGACATCTCCGAGGTCGTGGACGGTCCCGAGCAGGGGCGCGCCGCCGTGCGCCGACAGGTCGAGGCGGGATGCGATCACATCAAGGTCTTCCAGACCGGCGGGGTGATCGACCCGGGCGGGCGGATCGAGGCGGAGGAGTTCGACGAGGAAGAGCTGCGGGCCATCGTCGGCACGGCCCGCCTCGCCGGTCGGCCGGTGGCCTGCCACGCCCACAACAAGAACGGCATCCTGCGGGCCATCGCCGCCGGCGTACGCTCCATCGAGCACGGCATGTCCTTCGACGAGGAGTGCGCCCTGCGGGCCGTGGAAGGCGGCGTCTTCCTCGTGCCGACCCTCATCGTCATGGAGCAGATCCTGCGCCGGGGGCGCAGCGCGGGACTCCCCCAGTTCATGATCGACAACGTCGGCGACCGGACAAAGCAGCACCACGCCCACGTCCAGCTCGCCTACCAGATGGGGGTGAAGATCGCCGCGGGAACGGACGCCGGGTCGGTGCTCACCCCCCACGGGGCGGCGGGGATGGAGGTGGCGATGCTGGTCCGGGCGGGGCTCCGGCCGCTGGATGCGATCCGCGCCGCGACGATGACGGCGGCGGAACTGCTGGGTTTGGGCCCGCGCCTGGGATCCCTCCAACCCGGCAAGCTGGCCGACGTCATCCTCGTCGCCGGCGACCCTCTGGCCCGTCCCGAACTGCTGGGCCAGCCGGAGGCGGTGACGGCGGTCTTCGTCGGAGGCACCCAGGTCAAGGGCGTCGCCCTGACGCTGTGAGGCGCCCCCGCAGCGGGCGGTAGTCGGGCGGCGGCCCCGGCGGACCTTGCGCCGGGGCCGCCGCGGATCACCCTACGGGCCGATGAAGCGGTTCGTCCAGAGGATCCCTTCCTTCGCCGACGGCTTGAAGGGAATCTGGCCGTCGTCGAGCATGAACTGCAGGTGCTTTTCCATCATCGCCTCGCTGATCCGGCCGTCTTCGGAGAGGGCGGGGATGATCTCCCGCAGGGCCAGGGTCAGCACCTCCGGATCGGTGCGCGGGAAGTGCTTGCGCAGGTGCTGGACGGCGGCGGCCTGATCGGTGCGCATCAGCCGGTTCGCCCGGTTCACGGCCCGCACCCAGCGTCGCAGCAGGTCGGGGTTCTGGTTGGCGTAGACATTGTGGACGGCGATGCCCGTGTACATGAAGTTGTCCAGCTGCGGGACGTCCCCGGCCGACGATTTGATCACCACCACGCCGAACCCGTCCTTCTCGGCCAGGTAGGGGGTGGGCGCAGACAGGTGGAAGGCGTCGATCTGCCGCGTGCGCAGGGCGGCCAGCAGCGCGCCTCCGCCGCCCACCGCGATGAGCTGCGCGTCGCGGTCGGGATTCAGCCCGGCCAGCTTGAGGTAGTAGCGCATGTAGACGTCGGTGGCCGCTCCGGGCCGGGTGATGCCCAGCTTGAGCCCGCGCAGGGCGGCAAAGCGCTGGGCGATGGGCGTGGCGCGGCTGACGTTGCGCGCCCGGGCCACCTCGGGATGCATGACCATGTCCAGGGTGACGCGCTTGGTCAGGTTGTAGATGAACAGGATCTGCTTGCCCTGCCGGCGCAACTGCACCGCCTGGAACGGGTCGGCGTCGAAGAACTGCACCTGGCCGGAGACCAGCGCGGCGATGCCCAGGGCGCCGCTCTCGACCTCGATGAGTTCCAGGTCGATGCCTTCCTCCGCCATGTACCCCGCCGCTTCGGCGATGTACACCGGCGCCATGAAGAGCGTTCCGGTGTGCGCCTCACGGATCCGCACCCGCGGCCCCGGGCCCGCGGCGCCGCCGGCACCGAGGGCCGCCGTCAGGATCATCAGGACGGCGCAGGCCGCCGTCCACCGCCTCCATCGCATGCCCCCCTCACCTCCCCCGAGTCTCACACCCTCCACCCGCTAGGGCACATCGCGCAACGTCCCCGCCTTGGGATGCCAGCGCATGAGATGGCCGCCGAGCAGGGTGATGCCCAGGTTCATCACCAGCACCACGACCAGCAGGGCGAAGATTCCGGCGAACAGCCCCGGGGTGTCCAGCCACCCCGCGGCCCGGCTGATCAGGTGCCCCACCCCGCGGTTGCTGGAGATGAACTCGCCGACGATGGCGCCGATCATGGCCTGCGGCACCGTGATCTGCAGGGCGGCGATGATGAAGGGCGTGGCGGCGGGGAAGACCACCTTGCGCACCAGATCCCAGGAGGACGCGCCCATCACCCGCGCCACCTGGAGCAGCTGGGGCGGCGCGGCGCGGACGCCGGCGATGGTATTGATGAACACGATGAAGAACACCATGACGGCCGCCACGGCGATCTTGGAGGTGATGCCGATGCCGAACCAGAGGATGAACAGCGGCGCCAGGGCGATGCGCGGGATCCCGTAGAAGGCCACCACGAAGGGCTCGACGATCCGGTAGACGACGTCCATCCGGGCCAGGGCGAAGCCCAGGATCAACCCCGCCGCGGCGCCGATCAGGTAGCCGACCGTGGCCTCCACGATCGTGAACTGCAGGTGGTACAGCAGGGCTTCTTTCGTCAGCATGGCCCACAGGGCGCCGGCGATGGCCGAGGGCTTGCTGACGAAGAACTGCTCCACCACCCGGCCGCTCGCCACCTCCCAGCCCAGCAGGAAGGCCAGGGCAAAGAGCAGCCGGCCGACCAGGGTGGCGCGGCGCTCGGCCCGGGCCCGCAAGGCCTCTTCCCGCTCCACCCGCTCCAGCAATCCGCTGCCGGCGGGCAGCGCCGGACCGCCGGGCCTCACCGCCGCCTCACGCAGGGCCATGCGCGGCCGCCTCCTGGTCCACCATGGTGATCTCCTCCTTCAGGTCGTGCCAGAGCCGCTCGTAGAACGCGGGGAAGAGCGGATCGGCGTGGATGCGAAAGACGTCGCGGGGCCGCGGCAGGGGAACCGGATAGACCCGCTTGATCGTCCCCGGCGCGCGACTGAACAAGACGATCTCATCGGACAGCGCGATGGCCTCGACCAGGTCGTGGGTGACGAAGACGATGGTCTTGCCGCTCCCCTCCCACAGACGCAGCAGCTCGTCCTGCAGGAGCACCCGGGTCTGGGCGTCGAGCGGGCCGAAGGGCTCGTCCATCAGAATGACGTCCGGCTCGTAGACCAGGGTGCGGATCAACGCCGTGCGCTTGCGCATCCCGCCCGAGAGTTCGTGGGGGTAGTGGTGCTCGAACCCGCTCAGCCCCACCCGCTGGATGTAGCGCCGGGCCCGCTCCCGGCGCGCCCCCGCCGCCACGCCGCGGAACTCCAGGGCCACCTCAACGTTCTCCAGCAGCGTCCGCCAGGGCAGCAGGTTGTCGTCCTGGGTGATGTAGCCGACATCGGTGTTCACCCCCTCCACGGCGCGGCCCTTGTAGCGCACCTCGCCGTCCGTGGGACGGATCAGCCCGGCGATCATGTTGAGCAGGGTAGACTTCCCGCAGCCGGAGGGACCGACGAAGCTCACGAAACGGCCCTGGGGAATGGTGAGGCTGACGTCGTGGAGAGCCAAGAAGGCGTGGCGTCGCCGGCGCTCGGTGCGCGCCACGAATACCTTGAAGACGTCCCGGGCCTCGATGATCCCGGGGGCGGCCGTCATCCCGACACCTCAGGGACACACTGGGCTGGTCGCCGGCGCGACCTTGGCCCCATAATTCGGACCCGCAGGTGGCGATTCCCTTCTCTCGAGTTCCTCGTCCTGGAGGGGATGCAGGCCGGGCTGAGCTGGGACCTGATCCTGCGCAAGCGGGACCGCTTCCGCGCCGCCTTCGACCACTTCGATCCCCAAGAGGTGGCGCGCTACACGCCGGCACAGGTGCGCCGGCTGCTCCGCGATGGCGGGATCGTCCGCAACCGGGCGAAGATCGAGGCGGCGATCGCCAACGCCAGAGCCGTCCTGAAGATTCAGGAGGAGGTCGGCTCATTCGACCGGTTCATCTGGGGGTTCGTCCGCGGACGACCGCTGCAGGGGCGGCGGCGGCGCCTTGCCAACATCCCCGCGAGCACGGAGCTCTCGGTCGCGATGAGCAAGGAGCTGCGGCGCCGTGGATTCCGCTTTGTGGGCCCGACGATCTGCCACGCCTTCATGCGGGCCGTGGGGCTGGTGAACGACCACACGGTGCGCTGCTTCCGTTACCGGCAGCTCGCCGCGCCAGGCTACTCGCCACCTGGCGGCCGTTCAGGCCTGCGCGCGGTCCGCCTGGGGCCGCCGCACCGACGGTCAGCGCGTGCGGGCGAGCAGCGCCGCGACCTGTTCCAGAAACCTCTGATCGTCGCGACCGAAGGCGCCGATCTGGTCGCTGTCGATGTCGATCTCCCCGATGACGCGCCCGTCGCGGACGATGGGAACGACGATCTCGGACTTCGTAGACGGGAAGCAGGCCAGGTAGCGGGGATCCTGCGAAACATCGGCGACGATCTCGGTCCGGCCCGACGCGGCGGCGGCGCCGCAGACGCCCGTGCCGATGGGGATGCGCGTGTGCGCGGTGGCCTGGGGCCCCCGCCACTCGCCGAGCACGAGGTCGGATCCCTCCACCCAGTACAGACCGACCCACGAATAGTGCGGGAATCGGTCGTGGAGATAGTCCACGACGGCCTGGGCGGCGGCCGCCCCCCTCCGGGCGGCCAGCAGGGCCTCAATCTCCGTCAGCGCCCCCGCGTAGTCGGCGACCGCGCGCATCAGCCCTCGTACTCCAGAATCCGCGGTCTCAGGTGGCGGGCCAGTCCCAGCTGTGCCGCCATCAGGCTGGTCCAGCTCACCACGCCCTCGATGAGGGCGAGCGCCTCCTCCTCGGCCCGCTCCCGGCTGATCGACGGATGGTCCAGCGTGCCGAGCAGATGATCCACGCGCCGGCAGATCGCGCCCACGTCGTCCAGCAGGTCGCCTCCGATGCGCAGTCCGTCGGCGGTGACCGCCCGGGTCGGACGCCTGGCCAGCAGGCGGCGCTGGGCGGCGGCCCACTGGCCCAGGTCGGCGATTGTCGTCCGCGCCGCCGCCGGACCGCCTTCGACCGCTACGGCGACATAGGCCTGCGCGGCCCGCCAGACCTGGCGCACGATGGCGGCCAGGAAGCGCCGGTCGTCCGGAGTCAGGGCACTAGCCTCCGAGTTCCTGCGCATAGGTGATGGTGAACTCCTCCGGGGTGCGCCGGCCCCGGGCAATGGCCCGCCGGCCCACCATCATGGTGAAGTCGATCGCCGCCGGACGCAGCACGCCCATGATCGACCCCGTGGCCAGTTCCGCCTCGCCCCGCAACTGTTCCCGGTTCCGCGCAGGGGAGTGCGCCGGCCGGTACAGCACCGCGTCCCAGACGATGTCGATGTACCGGCCGCCGGCGGAAACGCGCACCGATCGGACGGTCCGCGGCCCCAGGACGTTTTCGGCCAGATTTCTGGCCACCACCTCCGGGGCGGCCTGCTGGGCGCGGGCCGGCGCGGCGGTCAGCAGGACGGCAACCAGGACGACGAGCCGGTACACCGTGATGGGACCACTTCCGCGCCTGCCCGGCGGTCTCCTGTGCCCAAGGGGACAACCCGACGGAGGGGGCCTCCGGGCCCTCCGTGGAAACTCTCCACCACACGATGACCGTCCATGGCGAGGTCCCGCTGTCGGCGATTCTGGCGGAAACGGTCGCCGACGAAGACGTCACCCTCGGAGAGCTCCTCGATCGCCTGGCGCGCCGCGGCTTCGGAGTGCTCATGATCGCTCTGGCCCTGCCCACCCTCATCCCGGTCCTTCCGCCGGGTACGGCCGCGTTCATCGGCCTGCTCTACATCATCCTGGCCGTCCAGATGCTGATCGGCCTGAATGAACCCTGGCTCCCCGCGCGGCTGCGGAGGTACCGGCTGAGCTATCGGACCATCGCCGCCCTCCGCGAGCGTGGAGTGCCGCTGCTGCGCCGCATCGAGCGTTTCTCGCGCCCGCGGCTGCTGTTCCTTGACGACCGCATCACGGCCCGCGCCGTGGCGGCGGTCGTCCTGGTCCTGGGGATCGTCCTGCTCAGTCCGGTGCCCTTTCTCAACACCCTCCCGGCGGTGGCCGTGCTGCTGCTGGGCATCGGACAGCTGAACCGGGACGCGGTCTTCCTCCTGGCCGGACTGCTGCTGGGCGTGGTCGTGGCGCTCATCATCGTCTTCGGGGTGGGCAGCCTGTACGCGTTGTTCAACCTGCTGCGGAGACGACTGTGACGGCCGCCCGGGTGCGCTGGGGAGTCCTCGGCGTGGCCTCGATCGCCGTACGCCGACTCATCCCCGCCATCGCCCGGTCCCAGACCGGCGTGCTCCAGGCCGTGGCCAGCCGCGAGGAGCGCCGGGCCCGGGAGGCGGCGGAGCGATTCGGCTTCAGGCGCGCCTACGGCTCCTACGAGGCGCTGCTGGCCGACCCGGAGGTGGACGCCGTCTACATCCCGCTGCCCAACAGCCTGCACCGAACCTGGACCGAACGGGCCGCGGCGGCCGGCAAGCACGTCCTGTGCGAGAAGCCCCTCGGGATCACCGCCGACGACGCGCGGGCGGCGGTGGAGGCCTGCGCCCGGGCCCGGGTCGTGCTGATGGAAGCCTTCATGTACCGCTTCCACCCGCAGATCGAGCGGATGGTGGAGCTGGTGCGGTCCGGCGGGATCGGGCCACCCTGGCTGGTGCGGGCCGCCTTCACCTTCGGAGTCGGCCCGGGGCCCAACATCCGGCTGGAGCCGACGCTGGGGGGCGGAGGACTGCTGGACGTCGGCTGCTACTGCGTGAACGTGGCGCGCCTCATCCTGGGCGAACCTCGCACGGCCTTCGCCGCGGCGGAGGAGGAGCGCGGTGTGGACGTGCGGCTGGCCGGCGCGCTGCGCTTCGACGGCAGCCGCATGGCCCTGGTGGACTGCGGACTGCGCGCGCCCTACCGTCAGGTCTGCGAGGTCGTCGGCACGGAGGGCAGCCTCCTCCTGCGCCGGCCGTTCCAGCCCGAGGAGGACGCCACCGAGATCGTCGTCAGACGAGCACGCGGCGAGCCGGAGGAGCGGATCGAGATCCCGGGGACCAACCAGTACGTGCTGATGGTGGAGCACTTCGCCGCGGTGGTGGCCGGCGCGCCCGCCCGCTACCCTCCGCAGGATGCGGTGGCCAACATGCGGGCCCTGGATGCGCTGGCCGCCGCGGCCCGCACCGGAGCGCCGGCGGAGGTGGCGGAAGGATGAGCGGGCGCGAGGCGTTAGAGGAGAGCAAGGGAGGGACGACGATGGCCGAACTCGCCGGACAGCGGTGCGTGCCCTGCCGGGGCGGCGACCCCCCGATGACGGCGGAGGAAATTGCGCAGATGCAGCCCCAGGTGCCCGACTGGCAGGTCGTCGCGCCGGAGGGCATCCCCCGCCTGCAGCGCACGTTCACCTTCAAGGACTTCGCCCAGGCGCTGGAGTTCACCAACCGCGTCGGGCGGATCGCCGAAGAGGAGGGCCACCACCCGGCCATCCTCACGGAGTGGGGTCGGGTCACCGTCTCCTGGTGGACGCACAAAATCCGGGGCCTGCACCGCAACGACTTCATCATGGCGGCGAAGACCGATCGGCTGTACGCGGCCGCCCGCGCCTGATCAGCTACCCGCCGACCGGGACCAGACCGCTAGCGCAGGGACTGCCCGATCAGGCTGACCCCGGTCACGAGCACCAGGAGCAGTACGAGGCGCCGGAAGAGCTCCGCCGGCAGCCAGTCCTGGATCCACAGCCCGATCCGCGTGCCGAGCAGGGCCGGAAGGCAGGCCAGCAGCGCGTAGAGGGCGACGGTCGGCGTGTAGAGCCCCAGACGGTAGTAGCTCACGGCCTGCGTCAGGCCGCCGAGCATGAACGAGGCGGTCAACCAGAAGACGAAGACCCGCTTGTCCACCCGCAGCGTGTGGATGTAGGCGGCGATCGGCGGGGCGAAGATCCCGGTCACACCCCCGACCAGCCCGGCGAACAACCCCACCGCGGTCCCCGCATACGGCTGGAGCTCCCGCGGGACGGAGGGCACCAGGTCCCAGAACGAAAGGCCTGCGAACACCACCGCGGTGGCTCCGACCACGGCCGTGAGGAGCTCAGGGTCGAGTCGCCCGAGGAACGGCGCGCTGGCCAGGGTGCCCACAACGACGGCCAGCAGCATGCCTCCGAACCGTCGGAAGTCCCCGGAGGTCCCGCCGCCGCGCAGGAGGATGGTGAAGTTCGTGACCACCACGGGGATGGCGATGAGCAGCACGGCGTTGCGGGGGCCGACGAGCAGCGTGGCCAGCGGGACCGCGATGAGGGGAAAGCCGAACCCCAGGGCCGCCTTCACCGCGGTGGCGAGGACGATGACCAGCAGGACGAAAGCGAACGGAGCATTCAGGGCGAGGGCGTCGTCCATCCCGGCAACACAACTTCTCCGCCTGGCAGGGGAAGCCTTCGCCGTATGGAAACCCTTTTCCATAATTCCCTGAGGGGAGCGCTGCCAGTGAACAAGGCCTATGAATCCTTCTACCTGCACGACGTGCCCGCCGCGGGCCGCAAGCGCAACCTCCTCGCCCTCTCCTATGCGGAGGTGGCGGAGCGGTTGCGCGAACCGGGCCAGGACATCATCCTGGTGCCGATCGGCAGCACGGAGAAGCATGGAGCCCACATCCCGCTGGGGACCGACAGCTACATCACGATGACCGCGGTCGTTCAGGCCAGCGAGCTCGCCGACTGCCTGTACACGCCCCTGATGCCTTTCGGCTACTCCCCCCACCACATGGGACGCCTGCAGGAGGGCGCGGGGACGATCACGCTGCGTGCCGAGACCTACCGGCGGATCCTGCACGACGTGGCCCGCAGCCTCATCTTCCACGGCTTCAGCCGGATCATCTTTGTCAGCCACCACGGCTCAAACACGAAGCCCATCGACGAGGTCCTGCGCGCGCTGCGATACCGCACCGGCGCCTTCCTGGCCTTCTACAAGACGCCCACCGAGCGCGAGATGAACGTCCTGCGGGGGGTCATCGAGAATCCGCCCGAGGAGACGCCGGGCTGGCACAGCAGCGAACTGGAAACCTCGTGCCTCATGGCCGTGCACGCCGGCCTGGTGAACATGAAGGTCGCCGTCCAGGATCGGGCCCACGCGCCGCGCTGGATGGGCCCGAAGTTCTCGAAGACGGACGGCACGGGGACCGTGGTGTTCCAGGAGTCGGAGAACATCTGGGTCCCGATGGAGCACCACGAGTACTCGGACACCGCGGTCATCGGCAATCCCTTCCGTTCGAACCCGGAGAAGGGCGAGGAGATCTTCCGCCGCATGGCCCGGCACCTTGCCGACTTTGTGCTGGAAGCGCGCACCTTCCCCGTGGAGATCGTGCAGCGCGATTATCCGGAGCGGGCCTGGAGCGAGTAGCGCCGTCATGGGCGCCTCCGATCTCACCGTGGACGAACTCCGGGCGGAGCTGGTCCGCGTGGCCCACCGCGCCTTCGACCTCGGCCTGACCCTGGGCATCAGCGGCAACCTCAGCGTGCGGGTCCCGGACAGCGACAGGATCGTGATCAAGGCCACCGGGGTGTCCATGGGCGACATGACCGTGGAGGACACGCTGCTGCTGGACCTCGCCGGGCGGGTCCTCGAAGCGAGCCCGCGTCGGCCGTCCAAGGAACGCTTCTTCCATCTCGCCATCTACCGCGCGCGACCCGACGTGGGCGCCGTCTCCCATCTGCATCCTCCCCACGTCCTGGCCTTCGCGGCGCTCCACCGGCTCCCGCCGCTGCTCACGGGCGCCTCCCGGACGTTCCTGGGAGGCAAACTCGCGCTGGTCCGGCCTGCCCCCTCAGGCTCACAGGAACTGGCGGACCTCGTCGGGCAGGCCTTCAGCAACCCGGCCATCGTCGCCGCGATCCTGGCCGAGCACGGCAGCGTCACCGTGGGCCCGGACCTGCGTCAGGCGTTCTACCTCAGTCAGTATCTGGAAGACGCGGCGCGGACCGCCCTGCTCGTCGATCGGCTTCGGCAGATGGGGTGAATCGTGGGCGGCGCGGCACAGACTCCGCGGGTGGTGGCCATCGTCGCGACGCTGGACACCAAGGAGCCGGAAGCCACCTTCCTCGCGGAGGCGGTCGCCGCCCGAGGCTATGAGCCCCGTCTCCTCGATGTCAGCATCAGGGGATCGCGCGCCAGCATGCGCCGGGACGAGGCGATGGCCGCCGGTGGAGCGGAGGCCGCCCGGATCCTCGACGGACTCTACCGGCAGCGCGCCCTGGCCGGGGTGCTCGGGATCGGCGGCAACCAGGGCACGGCCGCCGCGGCCATTGCCATGCGCGACCTGCCGATCGGCGTTCCCAAGGTCCTCGTCTCCACGATCGTCTCCGGGAACCTCCGTCCCTATATCGGGGCGAGCGACATCGTCATGATCCCGGCGGTCGGTGACCTCCTCGGCGGCACGAACCGGCTGACGCGCGCCGTGCTCGCCCAGGCGGCCGCGATCATGGCGGCGATGATCGACTCGCGGGCCGCCGGCACCGTCTCCACCGCGACGCCGGCGGTGGCGCTGACCGCCCTGGGGAATGTGGAACCGGCGGCGCGCCGCATCATCCAGGCCCTGGGCCAATCCGGCCTCGAGGTCATCCCCTTCCACGCTTCGGGGGCGGGCGGCACGGCGATGGAGGCCCTGATGGAGACCGGGATGTTTGCCGCCGTGGCGGATCTGGCCACCCACGAACTGCTCGGCGAGGTCGTGGGAGACGACATCTATGCCCCGGTGCGGCCCGGGCGGCTAACCGTGGCCGGCCGCCTCGGGATCCCTCAGGTCGTCGCGCCCGGAGGCCTCGATTTCCTCGTGTTCGGCCCGCCGGACAGCGTGCCGCCGGCCTACCGCGGGCGGGCGACCCACCGGCACAACCCGTACAACACAAACATCCGCGCCTCCGCGGACGAGCTGCGCCGCGCCGGCGAGACGATGGCCAGGCGCCTGCGGGAGGCGCGCGGGCCGGTGGCCTTCATCGATCCCCTGGAGGGATGGTCCCAGGTCGGGCGCCGCGGCGGCCCGTTGTGGGATGCGTCGGCCAACGAAGCTTTTCGGATCGCCCTGCGCGAGGGGCTCCGCGACGCCCCCGTGCAGTACATCGCGATGGAAGCGGCGATCAATGACCCGCCGGTCGCCGATCAGGTGGTGCAGCTGTTGCGGCAGTGGCTGGGGAGGTGATCCCATGCTGGTGAGAGAGACGCCCCGCAATATTCCTGCACAGATGCGGGCCTGGGCGTTGTTCGGGCCGGGGGACCTGCGGCCCGTGGTCAAACCGGTGCCGGCGCCCGGGCCGGCCGAGGTCCTGATCAAGGTGGAGGCGGTGGCGATCTGCGGCACGGACATCGAGATCTACCGGAAAGGACTGCCGGCGATGATCGAGGGGCAGCTGCCGTTCAACGGCAGCCACGTCATCGGCCACGAGTACGTCGGCACCGTTGCCCAGCTCGGCCCGGGGGTCGACGAGTTTGCGGTCGGAGATCGGGTGATCGTGGAGGTCCATGCCGGCTGCGGCCGGTGCGAGCGCTGCCGCCACGGGATGTATACGTCCTGCCTGAACTACTCGTACCGGGCCAAGGGCCATCGCGCCAACGGCTTCACCACCGACGGAGCGTTCGCCGAGTACGCGGTGAATCACATCAACACCGTCTTCCCCCTGCCTGCGCACATCCCGTTCGATGAGGCGACCCTGGCCGTCACCGCGGGGACGTCGATCTACGGGCTCGACGTGTTGGGGGGCCTCATCGCCGGGGAGTCCCTGCTGGTCATCGGGCCGGGGCCGATCGGCCTGATGACCGTCGCCTGCGGCAAGGCGCTGGGCGCGGAGGTTATCTTGGCCGGTACCCGCGAGAGCCGGCTCCGGCTCGGCCGGGACCTCGGGGCCGACCACGTGATCAACGTGCGCGAGCGCCCGCTGGTGGAGACGGTCAAGGCGCTCACGCCCCGCGGGCTGGGGGTCGACCTCGTCATGGAGTGCTCGGGATCGCCCGAGGCGGTCAATCAGGCCCTGTACTGCACCAAGCGGGGAGGGCGGATCTGCCTCGCCGCGTATGCCAGCGATCCGGTGCAGCTCGACGCCGCCTACATGGTGCGCAACAACATCTACATGTACGGGATCCGCGGGGAGGGAAACAGCGCGACGAAACGGGGGCTGGCCCTGATGGCGCAGGGGAAGATCTCCGGCCGGCCGTTCATCACCCATCGCTTCACCCTGGACGAGTTGCCCAGGGCGCTTGAAACGTTCGAGAAGCGCATCGAGGAGGCGATCAAAGTCGTGGTCACGCCGTAGACCGCAGGCGCGGCCCGAAGGGGGAGAGCGTCATGGACGCACCGATGAAGAAGTACATGCGGCCCGGCATCGTCAGCTTCAAGGCGTTCCCGCTGGAGCAGGGCACCGGGCCGATCCTCGAGAGCCTGTCGAAGATCTGCGAGGACGATTTCTTCAGCGCGGTCGAGGTCGGCTGGATCAAGGATCCGCTGGTGCGGGATGAGGCCCGACGGATCCTGGAGCAAAGCCATGTCGAGGTCTGCTATGGCGCACAGCCGGCGATGTTCAGCCAGAAGCTGAACATCAACGCCCTGGACCCCGAGGCCCGCCGGCGGGCGGTGAACCAGATGAAGAACTGCATCCGCGAGGCCGCGCACCTCGGTGCGCGGTGGGTGCGGGTCTTCTCCGGCAAGGATCCCGGGCCGCAGCGCAGGGAGGAGGCGAAGAAGATCCTGGTCGACTCCCTCCTGGAGATCTGCGAGTTTGCCCAGGGGCAGAACAACCCGGGCCTCACCCTGAAGATCTTCGACCGGGCGATCGACAAGGAGTTCCTGGTCGGCCCCTACCAGGACGCCCTCGACGTCGTGCGGGCCGTGCGCCAATCCTTCCCGACGTTCGGCCTCCTGGTGGATCTCTCGCACTTCTCGCTCCTGGAGGAAGACCCTGCGGTGGTCATTCCCGCGCTGCGGCCCTACCTGGTGCATGTGCACATCGGCAACGCCTATCTCCGGGACCGGCGGCACGTCGCCTATGGCGACCTGCAGCCGCGGTTTGGCTTTCCGGACAGCGAGGTCACCGTCGACGACGTGCGCGCGTTCTTCCGGCTGCTGCTCGATCAGGGGTTCTTCAACCCCGTGGACCGCCCGGTGTGCAGCGCCGAGGTCCGGCCGCTGGTGGCCGGGGAGCGCTCGGAGCTGATCATCGCCGGCACCAAGCGGGTGATGGCAGAGGCATGGGCCCTGGCCTGACGGCCCCTCCCACGCACCGTCGCCGTCGCCGGGCGTCCGCGCGGCGCCGGATCGTGACGATCCTCGACGTGGCCCGCCACGCCGGGGTCTCGCCGGCGACCGTGTCGCGCGTGTTGAACCAGAGCAGCCATCCGGTGAGCGCCGGGGGTCGGCGGCGGGTGCTGGCGGCGGCGCGGAAGCTCGCCTACATCCCGAACCTCCTGGCCAGGAGCCTGCTGACCCAGCAGACCGCCGCGCTGGGCGTCCTCATTCCGGACGTCTCGAATCCCTACTACGCGGCGGCCCTGCGCGGGATCGAGGACGCCGTGGAGCCGACCGGGCGGACCGTCATCCTCTGCAATACCGATCGCGACCCGGAGAAGCAGCGCCGATACCTGCGCGCCTTGATGGAGCGCCGTGTGGACGGCCTGATCATCGTCGGCGGATCCTTCGGCCGCGAGGAGTCGGAGATCATCGGCGGCGATCTCCCGGTGGTCATGATCGGCCGGCACCGGGTCCGGTTCCCCTCGGTCCGTATCGACAACGAGGAGGCCGCCGCGCTGGCCGCCGGGCATCTGATTGCCCTCGGGCACCGGCGCATCGTCCACCTGGCCGGACCGGCCGCCTCGCTGACCGCCGCCGACCGGCGCCGGGGCTACTGCCGGGCGTTGGAGGGCGCGGGCATCCCGGTGGACCCCGGGCTGATCATCGAAGTGGGCTTCACCCCGCGGCAGGTGGGGGCCGCCGTGGGCGCGGCGTTTCAGGCCCCCCGCCGGCCCACGGCGATCCTGGCCGCCAACGACCAGGTGGCGATCGGGGCGATCAGAGCCCTGCATGAAGTGGGGCTGCGCGTGCCCGACGATGTGTCGGTCGTGGGCTTCGACGACACGCCCCTCGCGTCGTACACCATCCCCGCGTTGACGACCGTGGCGGTGCCCAGCCGTGACCTCGGGTACCGGGCGGCGGCCCTGCTGGCGGCCGCTCTGGAAGGCCGCCGCACCGCCTCCGTCGTCCTGCCGTGCGAACTGCGAATTCGGGAATCGACAGCACCACTCAAATCGAGGAGGGGGTAGCCGTGCGCAGCGGTGCTCTGCGGTGGATGTTGGCGTGCACAGTGGTGGCCATGCTGGGCGTCTGGGCGGCGGGCATGGCCCAGGCCCAGGTCCGGGTGACGATCCTGGGAGGGATCGTCGGCGGCGGTCCGTATCTCCAGGCGGCCGGATTGGGCCAGATCATGTCGGAGCACATGAGCACGGTGGTCCAGGGAACCGTGCAGGCGACCCCGGGGCTGGGGGCCAACGCCCTGCGCCTGGCCAGCGGGCTGGGCGACATTGCCGTGATCGTCAGCACCGACGGATTTCAGGTGCTCAAGCGTCAGGGTCCGTACGCCGAGGCCAAGAAGTTCCCGCTGCAGATGTACCCGACCGTGCCCGCCCAGTACGTGCACTTCATCGTGAAGCAGAGTTCGGGGATCACAAAGTTCGCGGATCTCAACGGCAAGCGCATCAACGTCCTGACCCGCGGGTCCCTGGCCGATCAGCTCGGGACGCGGCTGCTCGAGGTGCTGCGGGTGCGGCCCAGCCGTGTCTACCACTACCCCCACGGTGAGGCGGCCAGTGCGCTGCAAAACGACGAGGTGGACGCGGTCGTCGCCGGCGGCATCGCCCCGGCCTACAACGAGGTCTCGCTGAAGCACCCGGTCCGCGTCCTGTCCTTCACCGATGAGGAGGTGGCCCTGCTCAAGGAGCGCCTCCCGCAGATCCCGGTGACCGAGGCCGACTTCTCGTCGTCCTATCGGGGCGCGGGGAAGGCCCGGGTCATGGCCCCCTGGGCGGTGATGGCCGCGCGACACGACCTGGACAGCACCCTCGTCTACCAGATCACGAAGACCGTCTACGCCAACTTTGCCACGGTGGTGAAGATCTACAAGGAAGCCGAGAGCATGACCCTCCGCACGGTGCTGCAGACCCTGTATCCGCTGCATCCCGGGGCGTTGCGCTACTACCGCGAGGCGGGGCTGCGGATCCCGCCCGAGATGCTGCCGCCGGCGGACCTGCCCAAGTAGGCGGCGGTCAGAGGCCGGGCGATGGGCCAGACCCTGACCCGCATCTACCGGGCCGCAGCGTTCATCTTCGCGCTCGTCTTCCTCGTTGAGGCCTGGCGGGCGGGGCTGGATCTGCTCGTCGAACGGCCGCTCTTCGTGCTGTTCGCCCTGGTCTTGATCTTCCTCGAGGCCATGGCCAAAAGCGGGCGGATGCGGCCCCTCGAGCTGCTGCTGATCGTCCTGACCATCCTCTCCGTGGGGTACGTGGCCGTCAACGCCGACACGATCGCCTACCAGGGCGGAATCGCGCGGAGCAACCAGATCGTCCTGGCGGTCGTCGCCCTGGTCCTCATCCTCGAGGCCACCCGCCGGACCATCGGCTGGACTCTGCCGATCCTGGTCTTCGTCATGATCGGTTACGCCGTGGGCGGCGCGTTCATCCCCGGGAGGTGGGGGCATGCGGGTTTCACCATCCAGGACATCCTGGGCTATCTGTACCTGACCTCCGACGGGATGTGGAGCCTGCCGGTAGGTGTCGCCGCAACCTACATCCTGGTCTTCATCGTCCTGGGGCAGGTCATGATGAAATCCGGCCTCGCCGATCTGCTCAACGCCTTCGCCATGCGGGTGGCCGGTCGGATCCGCGGCGGGCCGGCGCAGGTCTCCGTGCTGGGCAGCCTGGGCTTCGGCATGGTCTCGGGTTCGGCCCCGGCCAACGTCGCCATCACGGGATCGGTGACCATCCCCCTGATGAAACGGTACGGCTTTCCGCCGGCCTGGGCCGGCGCGGTCGAAGTGGCCAGCAGCGCGGGTGGGCAGCTCATGCCTCCGGTCATGGGAGCGGCCGCCTTCATCATGGCTGAGCTGATCCGCGTGCCCTATGCCCAGATCGCCGTGGCCGCCCTCGTTCCGGCTGCGCTCTACTACCTGGGCATCGGCGCCTCCGTGTACTTCTGGGCGGGGGCCGCGGGGCTGCGCGGGTTCAGCCGTGAGGAACTGAACCAGGGGTTCATGACCATCCCCCGGGCGCTGCGCCGACGCGGACACCTGCTCATCCCCTTCGCGGCGCTGATCTGGCTCGTGATCGGAGGCTGGCACGCGCCACGCGCCGCGGCCCTGGTGGTCGTGCTGACGATCCTGACGTCGCTCGGGCATCGCGAGACGCGGATGAGCCTGGGAACCGTCTATGGCGCGTTGGCCGAAGGGGGCACGAAGACGCTGGAGGCGGCCATGGGCACCGCCGCCTCGGCGCTGATCTACTCGATGATCGTGTTCACCGGGATCGGGCTGAAGTTCTCGAGCCTGGCCGTCGCCGCGGCCGGCGGCAACACGCTGATTGTCCTCCTCTTCGTGGTGGCCGCGACCCTCATCCTCGGCCTGGCGCTACCCACCACGGCCGCCTACCTCATCGCCGCGGCCACGGTCGCGCCGGCCCTTGAGCAGGTGGGGGTGCCGACGCTCGCCGCCCATATGTTCATCTTCTACTACTCGGTGCTGGCGACGATCACGCCGCCCGAGGGCATGGCCCTGTTCACGGCGTCTGCCATCGCCGGGTCGAACTGGATGGAAACCGGCCTCCACGGCATGAAGCTCACGCTCTCAGGCTATCTCGTGCCCTTCGGCTTCATCTTCATGCCGACCCTGCTCCTCATCGGCAGGGCCTCGGACATGGTGCTGCACATCGCCACGGCGGCGGTGGGCATCGTCTTCCTGTCGGCAGGCGTCATGGGATTCCTGACCCGCCGCCTCCACGCCGTCGAACGCCTTGCCCTGATCGTCGGGGCGGCGCTCCTGTTCCAGCCCGGGATGGCCCCATCGCTGGCCGGGCTCGCGGTATGCGTGCTGGTTCTGCTGCGCTCGGCGGCCAGAGGCCGGGGGGAGCCGCGACCGGCCGAAGCCGGAGGCGGCGGGTAGCTAGAGCGGGATCTCCTGGTAGGGCTGCGTGCACGGCGTCCCCGACGCCACATACAGCCGGCGTGCCGTGAGATCTTCGACCACCGAGACCACCGTCTCCACCCGCTCCTCCTCCGGGAGGGCGGGATTGGGATGCCGGCACAGCGACTCCGGTCGCCCCTCGTGGTCGCGCAGGATCTCCATCAAGGTCCGGGCATTCAACGCGCGCCGCCGCGCCCCCTCGACGAGGAGGCGGTGCATCCGCCGGGCGCGGTGGTAGGTCGAGGTCTTCTCCTCCGCCAGCGGCTGCCAGATCTTCAGACGGTCGGGATCGACGAAGTGGTTGGCGTGGGCCAGCACCCCGTCGTGGGGGGCCAGCGCGCAGGCGGCCTCCGGGGCCGCCTCGACATTCACCACCTCCGCCGCACCGTCGGCCTGACCGATCAGGAAGTTGGCCGAGCAGGAGCGCGGTTCGTCCGTCACCACTTGCACCGCGTCACGCAGCGAGCGCGCGTGCAGGACGCGCCAGGTGCGGACGTGGAAGGGCGTGCGCAGTTGCCGCCAATCGTCGCGGGAACTGAGCAGGCCGTTGATCACCAGTCCCAGGCCGTGGCCGTTCATGCCGATCTTGCCGCCGACGATCCCCGCCTCGGTGAAGGCCACTACCGCGGTGGCGCCCGTCCGCCGTCGCAGCAGGACCCCGCGGACGGCGGGGAACCAGTCCCAGTTCTGCCCGAGGTAGAGGTGGCCGTCGGCCGAGGCCTCCGGCGTCACGGCGAAGGCCGTGCACCCTCCGGCAGGAATGCCGCAGGACGTCGCCTCGGCCCGGTTGATGGTCGAGTACTGGCTGTAGAGGAGCTCGTAGCGCGCATTCAGCACCGCGACGTCATCCAGGGAGATCCCGGCGCCTTCGGCGATCCCCCGCATCGCCGCCCCGTAGTCCGGTTCCACGCGGTCGATGACCGCCAGGTACATCCGCGCCCGGTCGCGCGTCTCCTGCAGCGTGAGGCGCGCCTCGCGGCGGAAGCGGTCGTAGTAGATGCGCAGGTTGTCCGCGATGGCCGCGGCGCAGGCTGCGCCGTGGGCCACGCCGTCGGCGTGGGGCTCGCCGGGGAGCTCCACGATGGGCAGCCCGGACACGAGACCGTCCTTTCGCCCTCCGAAGGGCGAACTCATGCCCGCAGCACGCGCAGGAAGTCGATCCAGGCCGGCTGCCGGACGAACCCCAGTTTGGCGTTGATCGCCAGCATCGGGGCGTTGCGGCTGCTGTTGAAGGTACGGATCTCCCGATAGCCCATGACCTGCGCGTACTCCACGGTGCGCAGCTTGAGCGCGGTGGCGATCCCCAGGCCCCGGTACTCCGGGAGCACGGCGGTCAGCTGCTGCCACAGGACGCCCGGGTCGGATTCGCTGCGCTTGAGCGCGCTCTCCCCCACGTAGAGGTCGCCCTTCTTGACCAGGAAGAACGCGTCGAGCAGCGCCTGCGGATGGCGGACCTCATCGTCCACGAACCGCTCGAAGGACGGCGGGGTGGGGAGATCGGGATCCTCGCGCGGCGCGCCCAGGTCCAGGGTGCCGTGCGCCTGGTACACCGCCCCCAGGCACTGCGGGTCGCGCCGGAGCTCGTCCTTGAGCGTGGTGATGGTTACCCCGGCCTCCGCAACCCGGCGGGTGGAGGCGGCGAAGGGGGCCAGGTCCACCGCCGTCACGGCTAGCCGGGACTCGAAGACCCGGGCGTACTCGTCGAAGCCGAACCCGCGGAGAAAGGCCACGGCGTGCGCGTAATCTTCCCGGGCCCAGGACTTGACGCGCCTCGCCCCCCGCTCTTCGAGACGGCGCAGGTGGTGGCGCATCAGCGCGGTGCCGATCCCCCGGCGGTGCGCCTGGGGATGGACGGCGACGAAGAGCTGGTATTTGTCGGGATGAAACGACCAGGGCAGGTGCGCGTGGAAACCGTAGCCGGCGGCCCGCCCCCGCTCCTCGGCGATGACCCACTCCCGGACGAACCGCGCCTCGTCGAAGCGGCGATAGCGGTCGCGGACCTCCGCGGCCGACAGCGGTACGTCGGGGAAGTTGGCCCGGTAGATCTCCGCCACCGCCGCAAAGTCCGCGTCGCAAAGTGGCCGAATGTCCACGTGCTCAGCGATCTGTGCCATCGAGGCCCTCCTCGAACTCCTTGACGAAGGTCACCCAGGCCGGCTGCCGGACGAAAGCCCAACTTGGCGTTGATCGCCAGTGCATGGCTTCTCCCTCCACCCTGTGGCCTCGAAAACAAACGGCGCAGAGCGTTGTCGGCTCTGCGCCGCACAGGCGTCGGAAGAACGGGAGACCTACACAGGCATACCCCTGACGATCTGACGCCCATGGGCGCCGAGCCGGTCCTGCGGTGGACCGGAACGCCGCGCCGCACAACGCTGTCGGATCTTCATCATGGACGTCACCTGCCTGCTCAAACGCCCATGAGGCTAGCACACTTCGCCGGGGGCGTCAATCAGAACAGCAGCTCCAGTTCGGTGAGCCGGAGGCGCATCGCCTGCCGGGAGACGCGGAACTGCTCCGCCAGGTCGCCGACGACGCGGTCCACGGCCCGGGCCCGCTCCTCCGGACCGAGGGCGCGCAGGATGCTCGTCTGGGCCTGCTCGAAGGCCCGGCGCACCGCGCCGGCCGGCATGAGCAGCTCCGCGGCAAAGACCCGGGCTTCACGTTCCTGGAGGGCGCGGGCCGGCTCGCGGATCACCGGCGGCTGCCCCGGCGCCTCGCTGGCCACGAGGGCGGAATGCCCGAGGACCGCGTGCGCCAGCTCCTCGGCGACGGCCCACCGCCGCTCCGCATCGCTGCGGAAGGGGTACTCCCGGTTCAGCACCAGCACAGGCCGGTCCGGCCCGCCTTCAATGCCGCCGCGCTGGCCGGCCGGCAGCGCCCGCCAGCGCACCGGATAGCCCAGCGCTTCGGCCAGCCCTTCGACGTCGACGGGAATCCGGGTGGGAAACGCCTCCAGCAGCTGGCGTGCCTGCAGCGCCGCACGGGAACGGCGCGGGGTGGGAGGTCGGGCCGGCACCGGCGCGGCCGCGCCGAGCGCAGCGATCGCCGCCCGCTCTTCGGGGCTGAACGGGCGACCGCTGCTCTCCAGCTGGAAGAGCCCGCACTCCGGGCACGACCAGGCGATCGGCGGCTCGCACTCGCTGGCGAACCGCGGCGACATCTCCGAGGCGCAAACCGGACAGGCACGCATGGGCGAGTTGGGATTAGGTACCTGCGGCGGACCTTCCTGCCGAACGCACGCGGCCGGACCGACTGCGTGTCGGCCCGACTAGATCACGGGGGGCCGCAGCAGGCGCATCCGCGCGTCGCGCGCGGCGGCCCGCACGTCCGGGAAGGGCAGCCCTTCCAGCTGCATCAGGACCTCCGCGGCCTGCAGGATGACCCGCTGCAGGTCGCCTTCTTCGGTCTGGCTGGCGCGGCTCAGCTGCATCCAGTCCGCGCCGCGCATCCAGGCGACCACGGCGTCGGCCCGCCGGTCGGCCGGCGACGGCAGACGGCGCCGCGAGACCGGGTCCCATTCGGGCTCGAACTGGGCGACCACCGGATCCGCCGGGAGGGCCTGGCGGCGCTCGAGGTCGGCGAGTTCCTTCGCCAGGCGTGCCAGCGGCTGCAGTCCGGCTTCTCCCCCGCGACGCGGAGCGCGTTCGGTGGCCAGCGCGCCCCCTACGGCCGCCCAGGCTGCGGTGGACGCCCCGATCAGGCTGCGGCGCACGGCCTCGGCCAGGATCAGGATGCGCGGATGGCGCAGTTCCGCCGCCCACCGGCCGTCCGCCGTGAGGCGGTACTCCGGATCCAGGTAGCCCAGCTGCCGCAGCACCGCGGCGCGCCGGGTGAACTCGTCGATGAGGGACCCTTCCACGTTGTGCAGCGCCTGCCGCAGGGCGGAACGGCGGAGCTCCCGGGCCCGCAGCGCTTCGATCGTCGCCAGGCACCGCGACTCCACCGGGCAGCGGGCGCAGGGCCAGGCCTCGAGCTCCTGCTCCTGGGCGGCAAGCTCCTCCACAGGCAGGTGCGCGTCGCGCCGCCGCATCCGCGCCAGCCGGTCGCGCATCCGTTCGTAGCGGCCCCGCGTGATGAGCCGGTCGTCGCAGGGCCGGCCGGCCAGGTCGTCGGGAGGAATCGAGGCGATGGCCTGCCGCAGGCGCACCACCTCGTCCCGCCGCTCGTAGGCGGCCAGGGACCGGCCCAGTTCCTGCTGGGCTTCCCGGAGCGTGCAGCGGCGCAGCAGGTTGAGGACCTGCACATAGCCCGGCGTGAACGCCGACAGCACGGGCTCCGGCTCCGCGTCGATCAGGGCCAGACCCTCGCGCGCCTCCTCCCGGGAGGTGGCCGGCAGCACGACGATCCCGATGGTGTCCTTGCCCCGGCGGCCGGCCCGTCCCGCCATCTGGTGGAACTCGGTGGGCGTCAGGGACACGGGACCCTCCGGGCTGTTCCGCACCAGCGTGGACAGCGCCACCGTCCGGGCCGGCACGTCCAGCCCGCTGGCCAGCGTCGTCGTGGCGCACACCGCGCGGATGAGCCCGCGGCTGAGCAGATCTTCGACGGCGAGGCGCCAGGCCGTGGTGTGACCGGCATGGTGCGGGGCGATCCCGGCATCGATCAGTGCGTTGCGGAAGGGGTGCTGCCGCAGCAGGGGGTAGTCCTTCTCCCACCGGGCCATCGCCGCCGCGCGCAGTTCGGGCCCGAAGGCCCGCAGCGAGGCCAGTTCCCGCGCCGCCTCGTCGCACTGCCGGCGCGACGGGTAGAAGAGGATCACCGGGAGCAGCCGGTAATGCTCGAGGTCGCGCAGCAGCGAGGGGAGCCACCCGGCCGTCCGGCCGCCCGGCGGCAGGTGCCCCAGGGCATCGGGCGGGATGAGCCGGCCCCGGCCGTCGGCGAGGATGTAGCGCAGCGGCACCGGACGCAGGCGCTCCACAATCACCTCGGGCCGCGCGCCGCGGAGTTCGGTCAGCCAGGAGGCGACGGTCTCCGCGTTGGGGAAGGTGGCGGAGAGCAGCAGCAGACGGCTGCTCCTGGGGGCCAGCATGAGGATCTCCTCCCACGCCGTGCCCCGCTCGGGATCGGCCAGGTAGTGCGCCTCGTCGAGCACGATCAGGTCCGGCGCGGCGGAGACACCGTAGAGCGCGTTGCGGAGGATCTCGGTGGTGGCGACGATAATGGGCGCCTGGGCATTGATGCGGCGCTCGCCGGTGAGCAGGCCCACGGACTCCAGACCGTACAGACCGCTGAACCGGTGGAACTTCTGGTTGGACAGCGCCTTGAGCGGCGTGGTATACCAGGCGCGTCCGCCCCGGGCCAGCACCTCCGCCATCGCCTGCTCGGCGATCCACGTCTTCCCGCTGCCCGTCGGCGCCGCGACCAGGACATCGCCGGTGCGCACGGCGGCCAGTGCGGCTTCCTGGAAGGGGGCGGGGACAAAGGGGGCGGCCGGCGGCGTGCCGACGTCTTCGAGAATGGCGCGGAGTTTGCCGGAGGTGGGACGTCGAATGGTCTGTCGGACGGCGAGTCGCGATCGCGCCATGTGCCCTCATGATAGCGGATGCATCTCCTCGGCACCAGTGCGACGCATACTGATTGTTACTTGACTTCTATGAACCGCGACGGGACCGCCGATGTCATCGTCCTCGGCCTGGGAGCCATGGGCAGCGCGGCCGCCTATCACCTGGCCCGCCGCGGCCGACAGGTGATCGGGCTCGAGCAGTTCACTCCCGGGCACGACCGCGGCTCCTCCCACGGCCGCTCCCGGATCATCCGGGAGGCCTACTTCGAACACCCGGACTACGTCCCGCTGGTCCGGCGCGCCTACGAGCTCTGGGCCGCCCTCCAGGCGGAGGACGGATCCCGCCTCTTCCTGCCCACGGGAGGATTGATGATCGGTCCGCACGACGGCGCCCTGGTACAGGGCGCGCTCGCCAGCGCCCGCACCCACGATCTGGACCACGAGGTGCTGGACAGCGCCGGGCTGCGGGCCCGCTACCCGGTGTTCCAGGTCCGGGACGACGCCGCGGCGGTCTGGGAGCCCCGTGCCGGGGTCCTCTTCCCGGAGGCCGGTGTCCTGGCGCACCTGCGGGGCGCCCTGCGCCACGGGGCGCGCCTCCGGACGGAAGAGCGGGTCCTGGCCTGGCATCCCCGCGACGGCGGCGTGGAGGTTGAGACAGACCGCGGCGTCTACGGCGGAGACCATCTGGTCGTCACCGCCGGCCCGTGGGCCGCGCAGGTCCTGACCGACCTCGGGCTGCCGCTACAGGTCGAGCGCAACGTGATGTACTGGTTCCAGCCGGCCGATCCCGCCCTGTTCGCCCCGCACCGCCTGCCCGTGTACATCTACGAGTACCGACGGGAGGCCTTCATCTACGGGTTCCCCCGGCTCGGCGACGACGGGGTGAAGGTCGCCCACCACCACAGCGGCGAGATCTGCACCCCCGAGGACATCCGCCGCGATGTCTCGGCCGACGAGGTCTCCCGCATGCGGGAGATCCTGGCGCACACCCTGCCCGGCCTGGCCGGGGAGTTGCGGCAGGCCGTGACCTGCATGTACACGAACACCCCGGACGGCCACTTCATCATCGATCGCCACCCCCGCCACCCCCAGGTGATCCTGGCCTGCGGCTTCTCGGGACACGGCTTCAAGTTTGCCCCGGTGGTGGGGGAGATTTTGGCCGACCTGGCCGTCGACGGCCGCACCCGTCACCGAATCGACCTGTTCCGCCTCGACCGATTCATGGTATAGTGTAGGCAATGGCTTCCACCCGCCCTTCCCCGCGGCGGGATCCCGTTCTCCTGTATCGCATTCAGTCCGATTTTGCCGCGGGTCTGGCTCCGGCCCAGATTGCCGAGAAGCTCTCGCTTCCGGTGTACACCGTGACCACGGCGCTTCGCCGGGACGGGAGTCCGGGTGCCTTGCCGGACCCGTACAGCCTCGCCCAGCGGCGGGCCGACCAGCGGGATGCCACCCTGCTGTACTGGGTGGGCTACGTGGCCGCCTGCGGCGCCGTCTACGACGGGCCGACTCCCACGGTGGTCATCGACCTCGACCCACGAGACATCCCCCACGTGGAGCGGATGCTGGCCGACCTGACCGACCGGCATCCCGGCTGCGAGTTCTGCCAGAGCAGCGCGCGCGGACTGCAGGCCTACATCCGGGATCGCGCCCTGGGGCGGCTGCTCCTGCACTGGGGGATTCCGGACGGCAGCCGGGCCGACTCGGTACCCCTCCACTTCATCCCGGCAGCCCTGCTCCCCCACTTCGTCCGCGGATATCTCGAGGGGGGACGGGGCACGCCGCCCTTCGGCGGCCGGACGACCCCGGGATCCGTGGGGGCCATCCGCAGGGTGGTTTTCGAGGGGCCCCCGACCTTCCTCGCCGCGCTGCGCGAGGCCCTTCGACCTCACGTCGACGGTCGCGGCACACTGGTGATCCGGCGCGGCACCGGCAGGCTCACCTACACCGGTCGGGCGGCGCCGCGTGTGGTGCGCTTCGCCTATCGGGACGCCGACCGGTCGCTCCCGCGCCTGGATCGTCTGCGCCAGACACTGCGCCTTCCAGGACCCGCTGCACAGAACGGACGCCTGCGGGCCCGCCGAGGCTAGGCGGCCCGCGGAGGATCGAGGAGGAGATGGCCACGAAGCGGTTGTACGTGGGGAACCTGCCCTACGATGTCGGCGAGCAGGACCTCCGGACGTTGTTCGAGCCCTTCGGACCGGTCAGCGCCGTCCAGCTCATCGGCGGACGAGGTTTCGGATTCGTGGAAGTTCCCGAGGAGCGGGCGCCGGACGCGATCGCGCAGGTCAACGGCAGGCAGCACGGCGGCCGCGCCCTGGTGGTCAGCGAGGCTCGTCCGCGCCAGCCGTCCTTCGGCGGTGAGCGCCGGGGGCCGAGCGGCGGCTTCCGACGCGACGCCGGCGGCGGAGGACTCGGACGCGACGCCAGAGGCGGACCGGGCGGCGGTGGACGCGGTCGCCGCGGCAGCGGACGGGGCTCCGCAGGTGGCGGCGGACGCCGCGGCGGCCGGGGATGGCACCGCGAGCGCTACTGAAATCGCCTTGGGTTGCGCTGCCTCAGATAGATCCGAGACACCCTGAGTGAGGGTGCTCCGCCACAAACACCGCTGCAAACCCGTCCGTCGGGGCTACACTGGCCCCATGAATGTCCAAGAGATCATCCTGCCCCAGGTCCGGCACCTGCGGGTGGCGCCCGAGCTGTCCCCCGAGGCCCGTCGCCGGATGACCGGCGCACGCGGCGCCCCACACGGGTGCGCCAGCCCCAAACGTCGCCGGAGCTGGTGGCCCGGATCCGGGCGCTGCGCGAGGCCTACCCCCGCTGGGGGGACCGCAAGCTGGCCGTGCTGCTGCAGCGCGAGGACTATCGCGTCGCGCACGCGACGGTGGGGCGGGTGCTGACCCGCCTGCGCGCGAAGGGGCAACTGCAGGAACCGCCCCTGGTGCGAGCGGCGATCCACAAACGGCGCCGGCGGGCGCGCCTGCAGCGGCGCTACGCGCGGCGGATGCCGTGGGGCTACCTCCCGCGGGCGCCGGGCGATCTGGTCCAGATCGACACGACGCCCATCACGCTCTATCCGGGCTGTCCGCGGGTGCACATCACCGCCCGCGATGTCGTCAGTCGCAAAGATGTGGTCGCCGCCTACAAGCGGGGCAACAGCGCGGCGGCCGAGGACTTGCTGCGCCACGAACTGCCGCGGATGGGCGTCCCCATCCGGGCCCTCCAGATCGATGGGGGCTCGGAATTCAAGGCCAACTTCGAGCGGGCCTGTCAGGCCCTGGGGATCGCGCTCTACGTCCTGCCCCCGCGCAGTCCCCGCTTGAATGGCAAGGTGGGTGCCCGATGACTTGGTCGCCCACAATACGCTGCTGCGGGAGCACGAGGCGGTCTATAATGGGCTCCGGCCCCACCAGGCGCTCGGGTATCTTACCCCGAACGAGTTTGTGACGCGCTGGCAGGCCGATCACCCGTGAAGGAGGCAAAGTGTCTCGCATCTACTGAGGCAGTACACGGGTTTGACGGCCAGGCGGCGCTCTGCTACACTAAGCAAGTCGTCATAGATGCGTTGAGCGAGGGATGCGCATCCGGCATCCCTCGCGGTGTGTCGCGAGCCTTCCTCGGACGGATTGGTGCTGGCGAGACACACGCAGATGCCGGCACAATTCGTCGGCCCGAATCCTCGGGCCGGTCCGGGCGCTCCCCGGACGCGAAGGAGGCTTTTTTGTTATGCAGACACCACAGGTCGTACGACACCGACCGCAGCGGGCGCCCCACCACGCGCCCCAGAGCGGATCCCCGTCCACGGCGGAGGCGACGGCCCCGCCGGCCGCATCGGGCGGTCGCAGCTTCGGCCGCCTGGAGCTGCGCCCCGATGTCCTCCGGGCGGTTCACGAGCTTGGCTGGACCCAGCCGACACCGATCCAGGAGCAGGTCATCCCGCTCCTGAGGGAGGGACGGGACCTGGTCGGCCAGGCGCAGACCGGCTCCGGCAAGACCGGGGCCTTCGGGATCCCGCTCGTCGAGCGGATCGACCCGCAGGCGCGCGATCTGCAGGCCCTGGTGCTGGTTCCCACGCGGGAACTCGCCCTCCAGGTGTCCGATGAAGTCCGCGCTCTGGGGCGATACCGCCACCTCCGGGTTGTCACCCTGTTTGGCGGGCAGCCCATCGAGCGGCAGTTCGCCGACCTCCGGCGCCATCCGCAGGCGGCGATCGCCACACCCGGCCGGCTGCTGGACCACCTGCGGCGGCGCACCGTCACCCTCGGCGCCGTCGGGCTGGTCGTCCTCGACGAGGCAGACCGCATGCTGGACATGGGTTTCCTGCCCGACGTCACGCAGATCCTCCGCGCGCTGCCGGCTCATCGCCAGACGGCGCTGTTCTCGGCCACGATGCCCGCCGCGGTCCGGACCATCGCCGACCGGCAGATGCGGCATCCGGTCGCGGTCCAGGTCGCGGCGCCGGCACCGACGGTCGAGACGGTGGAGCAGTTCTACGTGGAGGTCGCGGAGGAGGACAAGGTCAGAGCGCTGCGCCGACTGCTGCAGGACGAGGCGATTCGCAGCGCCCTGGTCTTCCGGCGGACCCAACACCGGGCGGACCGGCTGGCCACCCAGCTGGGTCGCCACCACCGGGTCGGCGTGCTGCACGGGGGGATGCGCCAGAGCGCGCGGCTGCGGGCCCTGCGCGACTTCGAGGAGCGGCGCACGCCCATCCTGGTGGCGACCAACGTCGCGGCACGGGGATTGGATCTGCCGGAGATCTCCCACGTGATCAACTTCGACGCGCCGGAGGACGTGGAGACCTACATCCACCGCGTCGGCCGCACCGCCCGCGCCGGCCGCGCGGGGACGGCGATCACGCTGATCGGCCAGCACGATCTCCAGATCTTCGATCAGCTGCGCCGCACCCTCGGTCCGTCGTTCCGGCGCCACCCGCTGAATCTCTACACCTGACGCCTGCGGGTGCCACCGCCGCCGGGCGGGCGTGGTAGGATGGCGCTGGGATGCGCATCGTCTCCCTGCTGCCCAGCGCCACCGAGATCGTCTGCGCCCTCGGCCTGGCCGACTCCCTCGTCGGGATCTCCCACGACTGCGACTATCCGCCGGAGATCCGCAACCGTCCGGTCCTGAGCGAGGCCGTCGTGACGGGCGATCTGCCCAGCGCCGTCATCGACGCCCGCATCCGCGAGCAGGTGCACCGCGGCCGAAGCGTGTATCATCTGGACGAGGCGCAGCTCGCCCGGCTGCGGCCCGACCTCATCCTGACCCAGGAGCTCTGCCGGGTCTGCGCGCCTTCCTACTCGCTGGTGCAGCAGGCGGCGAAGATCCTGGACGCCAAACCCGGGATCGTCTCTCTGGAACCACGGGGGCTCCGGGATATCCTGGCCAACATTCAGCTGGTGGGAGACCTGACGGGCACGAGCACCCAGGCCCGGGCCATCGTGGACGGCCTGCAGGAGCGGATCGATGCCGTGTCGCGCGCGGTCGCCGGCACGACGCGACCGCGCGTGGCCTGCCTCGAGTGGCTGGAGCCCATCTTCGTCGGCGGACACTGGGTGCCCGAGATGGTGGAGGTCGCGGGAGGACACGACGTCCTCGGCCGCGCGGGAGAGCCCTCCTTTGTGGTCGAGTGGGATCAGGTCGTGGCAGCGCAGCCCGACGTGATCGTCCTGATGCCCTGCGGCTTCGACATCCCGCGGACGCGCCGGGAGCTGGACCTGCTGACAACCCGTCCGGGGTGGGAGGCGCTCTCCGCCGTCCGCGCCGGGCGCGTCTACCTGACCGATGCGTCGGCGTACTTCAACCGCCCCGGCCCACGCATCGTGACCGGGCTGGAGATCCTCGCTGCGATCCTGCATCCGGACCGTTTCCCAGTTCCGCTCCCCCCTCACAGCGTCGAGGAGTGGCGGCCCGCCGCCAGCAACTCACGCCGGTAGCCTCGGCGCGCGGCCGATCAGTAGTCGTCCCAGTTCTTCTTCTCGACCGTCCAGTCGGTGGGACCCGCGGGACGCATGGAGAGGTGCAGCATGGCGCTGGTCCGCGTCGCCCCGTGCCAGTGCCAGGTGTGGGCCGGGATGACGGCGACGTCGCCGGGGCGGATGATCCGCCGCTCGTGCTCCGTGGCCACGATGCCCTCGCCCTCCAGCACATACAGCGCCTGGTCGGTGGAGTGCACGTGGGGGATGGTCCGCGCCCCGGGCTCGAAGAAGACGCCGATCAGCTCCACCCTGCCGGGATCGGTGGGACGGACCAGGTGGTGCAGCCGGACGCGGCCGGAGAAATACTCCGGCCGGTCCGGGGGCCCGGCCCGCTCGCGCTGGGGTTTCACCACCTCGATCACGACGCCGCCCCCCGCCCCCGCATCACCTCATCCACCGACCGGCCCAGCAGCAGCCGGCCGAGTTTGCGGTGGCCGATCCTGAGGTAGTGGGCGCGCCACACCCGGACGACGTCCTCCTTCGTCCGGGCGGCGTCGAGTTCGCCTTTCACCCGGGTTAGGTAGTCCCGCTCTTCATCGGGCGAAGCAAACGCCGGCTCGCGTGTCGCCATGAGACGCCTCCTGTCGGCGACGGTCTGTGCCCTTTCAGTCTACGCGCCGTAGGGGGCACATCCTCCCCGGCGAATACCACCGGCCGTGGGTTCCTACTCCGGCCCGCCGCCGAAGGAGGCGTTCACCCCGAAAGAGTGGGCCATCATCCGGCGACACCGCACGCCCGAGCAGGTCCAGCGGTTCCTGAACGCCCTGCCCTACAACTACGAAAGGCGGGCGGAGACGCTCCGCTCTTTCCGTCAGGTGATCCGCCGCGGCACCGCGCACTGCCTGGAGGCGGCGCTGGTCGCGGCCGTGATCCTGGAACAGCACCACTATCCGCCGCTGGTGCTGAGCTTCGAATCCCAGGACAACCTGGATCACGTCATTTTCGTCTTCCGCCGTCGAGGGCGCTGGGGGTCGGTCGCCCGCTCGCGGGACGCCGGGTTGCACGGACGTCGGCCCGTGTTCCGGACCCTCCGCGCGCTGGCCTGGAGCTACTTCGACCCCTACGTGGACTGGACCGGACGCCTCACCGGCTACCAGCTGGTTGATCTGCGCGATCTCGGCGACTACGACTGGCGGTTCAACCCGAAGAACATGTGGAAGGTGGAGAAGTTCCTCATCGACATCCCGCACCGGCCGCTGCGCAGCTCAGAGGCCCGGTACCGGCGGCTGCTGGCCCGGTTCACCGAGTACCGCCGCCGGCACCCCAAAGGTCCGGTGATCGAGATCTACTCCGGCCGCGAGCGGTGGATGCCGCTGCCCCGCGATGCCTGAACTCCCCGACGTGGAGACCCTGGCCCGCAGACTGCGGCGGCGCCTGCGGGGCCGCCGGATCCGCGGGGTCCGCCTGCTCACCCCGTCCACCGTCCGCCATCCCGATCCGGTGACCTTCACGCGCCTGCTGCCCGGCCGGCGGGTGCTGGACGTCGATCGCCGCGGCAAATACCTGCTGATCCGCCTCTCCGGCGATCTGACCCTCGCCGTCCACCTGCGGATGACCGGAGACTTCGAAGTCACGGTGGCCCGGACGCCGCTCCATCCCCACACGCGTGTGCTCTTCGAAGTCAACGGGGTCCACCTCCGCTTCATCGACCTCCGACGGTTCGGGCACATGGACCTGGTCACGCCGCGCCAGCTGGAGCACCTGCGGGGAGTGGCCACTTTGGGCGTGGAGCCGCTGGGACCGGAGTTCACCCCGGCGCGATTTCGCCAGCTGGTCCGCGGGCACCGGATGGGGCTCAAGGTGCTGCTCCTGCGTCAGGACCTCATCGCCGGCATCGGCAACCTCTATGCCGACGAGATCCTCTGGCAGGCCCGGCTGCACCCGGGCCGGTCCGTCGATACGCTGTCGGCGCAGCAGATCGCCGCCCTGTACCGCATCATCCGCCGCGTCCTGGACCGTGCGGTCCGGCTCCTCCCCCGGTACGGAGGGGCCGTCGGGGTCTTTCTCGACGCCCGCGAACGCGGCGGGCGGTGCCCGCGCGACCACGGGACCCTGCGGGTCGCCCGGATCGCCGGCCGCACGACCTACTTCTGCCCGCGCTGCCAGCGCTAGGTCAACCGGAGTCCTCTGGTTCCCGTCTATACCTGCTGGGACGGGGGCACCGTGTCGGAGGATCATGTTTCCGTCACCTTCCATGAGGATGGCGTGATCATGCGGCACTTCCTCTCCATGATGACGGCGGTGTGCGTCCTGGCGCTGGCCGCGCCGATATTCGGTGCGCCGACCTCTGTGCCACGCCAATATGTGGGGATCTATGATGAGCTCCAGGGACAGCTGGCGCGGTTCGAGGCCGCGCTGCGGGCCCGATGGGATGGGACGAGAGCACCGGTGCTGTTCAGCGGGGAACTGTTAGCCGCCAACGGGCACGTCGGCGAGGCGCTGATCCGCCCGGGACGCGAGCAAAGGGTGGAGACCTCCCTGGATGCCTTTCAGACCCTGGGCCTCCAGGCCGCGACGGTCCAGATCAGCTTCCCCATGCTGTACCGCCCCTTCTACCGCAGCGCTGAGGAGCACGCCGCGTACCTCGCGGCGTACCGGCAGGTGGCCGCGGCCGTCCGCAGGCGCGGCATGAAGCTCATCGTCAAGTCGCAGGCCATCTTCAGCAAGGGCGGCTGGACGACGTGGGACGTGGGGTCGTTCTACCGCCGCCTCTCTCTCGACGAGTACATCCGCGGCCGCACCGACGTCGCCCTCACCATCGCCCGGGAACTGCGGCCCGACTACCTGTCCGTGGTCATGGAACCCGACACCGAGGCGGACCAGACCGGGCTGCCCATGGACACGGCGGCGAACAGTGTGCGCCTCGTGACCTCCGTCCTCAGCGCCCTACGCCGCGCCGGCCTCACCGAGATCCGGGTGGGCGCGGGCGTGGGGACGTGGCACCGGCAGTACGATGCCCTGGCGCAGGCCTTTGCCGCGACCGGCGTGGACTTCATCGACATCCATGTGTATCCGGTGAACCGGGATTACCTGGACCGTGCCGTGACCGTCGCGTGGATCGCGAAGCGTGCCGGCAAGGCGGTGGCGATGACGGAGGCCTGGCTGTACAAAGCGGGCAGCGCGGAACTGTCCCGAGGCGTCACGTCCGAGGAGATCTTCGGCCGCGACGCCTTTTCGTTTTGGGAGCCGCTGGATCAGAAGTTCCTGGAGGTCATGGTGACCTTCGCCCATGCGGAGCGGCTGGCCTTCTTCTCCCCTTACTGGACGAAGTATTTCTCCGCATACCTGGACTTCGAGCAGGCGAAGGGCCTCGCGCCCCGGGACCTCGCCGCCCTCTCCACGCGCGCCGCGGGCGAGGCGCTGGCGGCGGGCCGCTTTACCCAGACCGGGCTGACGTACAAGACGCTGATCGCCTCGGGAGCCCCTCCCCCGCCGACGGCGCCTTCCTCGACCCCGGGATCGGCGCGCCCCTCCCGGGTGCTGGTCGAAAACGGAGGGCGCGTCGCCTGGTCGCATGTCCGAGATCTCATCGCCTACGATCACATCGGGCCGGACGGATCCTACGAGATCTCCACCATCCGGCCGGACGGCACGGAGTCCCGTTGCCTGACCTGCGGGCAGCGCGCCCTGCCCCGTTCGCACCGGGGGAACCCGGCCTGGCATCCGTCGGGCGACTACCTGGTGCTGCAGGCGCACAATCCGGCGGTCTCGTCGCATCGAGGACCGCAGGAGCGCTACCTCGGCACGCCCGGCATCGGCATCCACAACGACATCTGGATCATCTCCGCCGACGGCGCTCGCGCCTGGAAGGTGACGAATGTCGGGACGGGGGGCGGGGTGCTGCACCCACGGTTCTCCCACGACGGCCGGACTCTGGTCTGGAGCGAGGTCGTCGATCCGGGGAGGCGCGGTTTGGGCGGGCAGTGGGCGATCAAGATCGCAGAGGTGACCTTCGTCGATGGGGCGCCCCGCGTCACGAACGTCCGGACGGTGCAGCCGGGCGGGCTCCAGCTCTACGAGACGCACAGCTTCTCGCCGGACGACGGCCGACTCCTGTTCTCCGGCGTGCCGCGGGGAGGAACTTACTTCGACCTGGAGATCTACAGCTACGAGTTGCGTTCGGGACGTCTGCTGCGCCTGACCCAGAATCGAGAGTGGGACGAGCATGCCCATTTCACGCCCGACGGCCGGGCGATCGTCTGGGCCAGCAGCGAGGGGATCGCCATGCGCAAGGATCCCCGGGATCTGCGCCTGGACTACTGGACCATGGCCCCCGACGGCCGGGGCAAGCGACGGCTGACCTGGTACAACGAGTCGCCGGCCGCCGGCGAGGGGACCGTCGCCGCGGACTTCGAGTTCGGGCCCGACGGCAAGACCATCGTGGCCAAATTCGGCGTCGCCGGCCGGGGCGAACGCGTCCTCCTGCTGCGCCTCTTTGACTAGCCGCTGGAGGGCCTTGCGCCCGCCAGCCGGGCATGGTAAAGTAACGGGCACTATCGCCGTGACGGGGAATGTAGGAGGAGACCCTGCGCGAGCGAGCGCCGTCCATCGGGTGCAAGACGGCGCCGCAGAAGCCCTCCGAACCCACCCCTGAGCGTGTCGCGACGAGCGGCCGGCGCCCGCCGATACCGGGCAGCGAGAGCCCATCCGCCGCTGCCGGGCGGGTGGGAACCAAGGTGGTACCGCGGACGCCCTTCCGCCCTTGAGGCGGAGGGCGCCTTTCATTTTCGGCGGAGGTGGCCGGAGTGGGCATCACGAGCGTGATCGGATTCATCGGCGCGGGCAACATGGCCGGCGCCCTGGTGCGGGGCCTGCTGGGCGAACGCGTGGTGGCCCCGGCGCACCTGTGGGCGACGAACCGGAGCAACGACGCCCGGCTGGAGGCGTTGCGCAACCAGTACGGAATCACCGTCACGCGCAGCAAGCGGGAGATCGCCGGCGCCGCATCGGTCCTGATCCTGGCCGTGAAACCAAAGGACATGAGCGAGGTCCTCCGAGAGCTGGACGGTCTGGTGCGCCGCGACCACCTGGTCATCTCGGTGGCCGCCGGAGTTCCCCTGCGGACCATCGAGGCCGCGTTCCCCGACGCCGCCGTCGTCCGCGCCATGCCCAACACCTCCGCGGCGGTGCAGGAGTCGGCGACGGCGCTGGCCGCAGGAACGCGCGCCGGCGCCGCGCACCTGTCCACGGCCGAAGCGATCTTCCGCGCCGTGGGCGACGTGATCACCGTGGAGGAAGAGCTCCTGGACGTCATCACCGGGTTGTCGGGCAGCGGACCGGCCTACGTCTACCGGCTGATCGAAGCGATGATCCACGCGGGCACCGAGCTCGGGCTGGAGGCACCGCTGGCGCGGCGGCTGGCCATCCAGACCCTGGTGGGGGCGGCGCGCATGCTGGAGACCTCGCGGGAGGATCCGGGTGAGCTCCGGGAGCGGGTCACCTCGCCGGGCGGCACGACGATGGCGGCGCTGCGGGCCCTGGAGGACCGGGGATTCGCCGCCGCGGTCCGGGAAGCGGTCGGCCGGGCCGCCGATCGGGCCCGCGAGATGGCGGAGGAGTTCGGCTAACCTGCGGCTTCGGCAGCCGGCTTGCGGGCTCTGACCGTGACGCTGAATACCGTCCCGGTCCCCGTGCTCACGGGTTCCACGTCCACAAACCCCGCGGCGCGAATCGCGGCCAGGTAGTCGTCGAGGTCCAGTGCGCCGCCGACGCAGGCCGCCCAGGCCTCCATGGACCGGCGCACGGTCTCCGGGATCGGGCCGCGGGTCACGATGTCGGAGACGACGAGGCGGCCCCCCGGCCGCAGGACGCGGAACGCCTCCCGGAACGCGGCCCGCTTGTCGGGGACGAGGTTGATCACGCAGTTGCTGATCACGACGTCGGCGCTGCAGTCGGCCAGCGGCAGGTGCTCGATCTCGCCCAATCGAAACTCGGCGTTGGCGATCCCGGTGCGCTCGGCGTTCTCCCGCGCCTTCCAGACCATCTCCGGCGTCATGTCCACGCCGACGGCATATCCCCCGGGAGCGGCCTGGCGGGCGGCCAGCAGCACCTCTCGCCCCGCCCCTGATCCGAGGTCGACCACGACCTCCCCGGAACGCACCCCCGCGTACTCCAGGGGGCTCCCGCAGCCCAGCGAGGGACCGCTGAAGTGCTCGAGCACCTCCTCGCCCGCAGAGACCTCAGGGGCCCCGCAACAGCCCGAGGCCAGGGGGCCTTCTCCGCAGCACCCGCCGCCGGCCCGCGCGGCGTAGTGTGCCCGCACCTGCCGTCGGATCTGCTCCGGCGGAATCATGACCGCGACCTCCTCCCCTCGACCGCCTCAAGACGCATCCGCATCGCCTGCGCCGTCACGCAGCACGCATCGGCAAACTCGGTGGACCGCCGCACGTCGGGAGCCACCTCCTCCCGCGCCACCGGTTCGAACCCGAATCGCCGGAAATACCCGGCGGCGTCGGTCGTGAGCAGGAAGACCTCCGCGACTCCCTGCCCGACGGCGCGCCGGAGCAACCTCGTCACGAGCGCGCCCGGAATCCCCCGGCCGCGGTAGGCGGGGGCGGCGGCCACCGAGCGCAGCAGCGCGGTTCGACCGTACCTTTCCAGCCCCGCTGCGGCCACGATCCGGCCCGCCTCTTCGGCCACGGCAAAGCCGGCGATGTGCTCGGCCACCCCGGCGGTGGGCAGGCCGACTTCCCGGAGCAGATGCCGGATCGCGGCCAGATCGGCCGCCTGCGCGTCCCGAATCGTCACGCCGACCATCGGGTCCTCAGGAGGAGCCGTCGTTCCATCGATAACCTTCGATAAATTCGGTCCGTGTCCCTGCTAAATCGCGCCGACGAGTTCCTGGATCAGGGCTTTGATGGCGTTCCGGCGCAGGGCATAGTAGGCCCAGATCCCGTGCCGCGTGACATCGACCAGCCCCGCCTCGCGAAGCACCCGCAGGTGGTGGGAGATGGTGGGCTGTCCGACCTCGAAGGCCTGCTGGATCTCGCAGACGCACAGGGCGTCGTGGCGGGAAAGGAGGGTGAGTATCTTGAGCCGGATCTCGTCCCCCAGGGCGCGGAACGCCGTCGCGGCGTGTGCGATCCGGCGCTCGTCGAACCGGGTTCCGGCCACGGCGGTCAGGCACTGGTCGTCACAGCAGGCCCGGTGCACCGCCTCCCGATCGGCTTCCTTCGCCACCGCCACGGCGCACAGGATACTCTATAAATCGAAAGTTGTCAATGCATTTCTGGCCCACCAACGGCCGGGCCTGCAGCGATGAGGGGGGCCGGACAGACGACTGCCCGACGCGAGCTCGCTCGCGTCGGGCAGTCCGTACGAGTTGGGGAGCAGAGGCGTTTCCCGAAGCCTCAGCTCTGCTGGCCGTCTCCGGGCCCGGCGGGGACCTCCTCGGGGGTGAGTCCCTTTCGCCCGCGCTCGTAGGCCACGCGCAGCCGCCGCGACCCCTCTTCCACAATCGATCGGCCGCGCCGGGTCAGGTCGTCGGCCGTCTCGCGCACGCGCTCGCCCAGCCCCCCGGCGGTGGAGCGGAGACGATCGCCGACGGTCTCCGCGCCGCTCCGGATCCGCTGCCGCGTCTCCTGGCCTGACCGCGGGGCAAACAGCACCCCCAGTCCGATCCCGACCAGGCTCCCGACGATCATACCGGTCCAGAACTCTCTCCGTCCCACCACGGCCATCCCTCCTCGTCTCGCCACTTCCATTATACTAGCATCACCACACACGCATTCCCGCACTGTCGCGGTGGAGGTTGGCCATGGCGCATGAGCTGGTGGCTCCCGTGCTCGCCCGATACCTGGACGACCTCGTTCCTCCCCGCCCGAGAGAACTCGCGGCGATGGAAACCTACGGACGCAAGGCCGGGTTCCCCATTATAGGACCGGCGGCGGGACAGTTCTGCTACGTGCTGGCCCGCCTGACGGGCGCGCGGCGCGTTTTCGAGATGGGCTCGGGGTACGGCTATTCCACGGCGTGGTTCGCGCGCGCCGTGAAGGACAACGGCGGCGGAACGGTCTTCCACGTCGTGTGGGATGAGGAGCTTTCGCAGCGGGGGCGACGGCACCTGCGCGCGCTGGACCTCGACGATGTGGTCGAGTATCGCGTCGGCGAAGCCGTGGCGATCCTGCGGGAGACTCCGGGGCCCTTCGACCTGATCTTCAACGACATCGACAAGTCGGCGTACCCGGCCTCTCTCGCGGTGATCGCCGAGAAGCTGCGCCCCGGCGGTGCCCTCATCGTGGACAACGGGCTCTGGGGCGGCCGCGTGTTCGATCGCCGCGATCGGACGCCGGCCACGGAGGGGGTCCGGGAGCTGACCAGGCTCCTGACCACCGATCCCCGCTGGGCGACGACCCTGGTCCCCATCCGGGACGGCCTCCTGATCGCCTGCCGCCAGGAACGGTGACCGGCGTCAGCCCTGGAAGACGGCCGGGCGCTCCCGCCCGGCGACGCTCACGACGGGCCAGTACGGGTCCAGCGTGAGGTTTTCCAGGCCCTCGGCGGTGATCAGGAAGGTATCCTCGACCTTCGCCCCGGGCAGTGATGGGTTCCAGGCGACGGCCATGCCGTGCCCGAGTTCGACGTGCGTGGCCGGTGTGGCCACGATTTCTCTCGGGCGGTACCCGGCGAGTCCCCCCTGATGGTGCTCCTCGAAGGCTGCGGCGCGCGACAGGCGTTCGTAGGCTGAGCGGACGGCTTCCAGCACGTGGGCCAGGGTTGCTCCTGGCCGCGTGGCCGCCAGGGCCGCCGCCTCTACCGCCAACACCTGCTCGTACAGACCGGCGACCTCCGGGTGGCCCCAGCTCCGCATCCGGGTCACATTGGCGACGAGGCCGTGGCGGCGGCCGCACACCACGGCCAGACATAACCTTCCGAGCGGCCGATCCTTCGGCAGAGGATGCCGATAACGGAAGAGGCGATCCTCGCCGGCGGCGAGCAGGACCACGGGCTGGATGCCTCTGGCCGTCAGGCGCTCCGCAATGACGGCGGCCAGCCGCCGCTCGCTCCACCCAGGCAGGGCCTCGCGGACGGCCTCGCCCAAGGCCATCGCCGTCTCCCGTCCAAGGGTCCGGAACTGCTCGCAGGCGCGCCCGGGCAGGACCAGACGTAGGGACGTGAGGTCGTGCTCGAGATCGTTGGGATACTGGAGAGGCGGTAGCGCATGCCAGGGATAGGAGATCGGGCGAAGCCCCGGAGCCTCCTCTTCGGCGAGGCGGGCGGCTTCGATCACCGAGGTGTGCATCACCAGCTCATCGCGTGTCGCTTCGAGCCAGGCGACGCCTTCGCCAGCCACCACGGTGCTGTCGCCGCCGGTCAGCCAGGCGAAGTTCTCCGGCCGGTACAACCACAGACGCTCCATCCCCTGCGCCGCCATCCACCCCTGCAGCTGGTTCCAGGCGTCGGCGTGGACCATCAGTGCCCCCCCACCGATCCTCCATGCCGGTGGATCCGCCACCCCAGGTAGCGGGTGGTGGCCTCGTAAACGGGTCCGGCCACAGAGGCCAGGGTCACGGCCACGTGATGCTCGAACCCGTTCCGGCAGATGAAGCGCAAGAGATCCTGCATCTCCGGGATCTCCACGACGGCATACCCGCCGAAGGTTTGTAGAAACTCCTCCACAACCCGCCCCTCGCCGATGTAGCCGGCGATGGTGCCGGCGCGATCGTCGGTGGAAAAGCGGCAAAAGGTCAGCGGACCCGGGCGCAGCCGGCCGACGATGGTGCCGAAGGTGTTCTCCCGGCCCACCGTCCCGGCGATGATCTCCTGGTAACTCATCGTCGCCTCCTCAAACATCGTCAGCGGTAGGTTGCTGCAGTGGAAGATCACTGCCCGGTTTGGATCGTCCTTATAGTTGTTGTTCCAGTCCACGATCGCGCTGGGTTGGTTTGCGGCCAGCTGCAGCGCGTACATGGCCACCACTCCGGCGACATCCGTCTCGCAGGCGCTGGGCATCATCGCGTTGCTCATCATACTCATCACCGTGCACGGCACCACGCCCAAATACTCTTCCAGGGCGGTCCAGCACTGAATGGCGCTGGCCCGCAGCCCGTTGACGCTCATCCACTCGTCGAGCACGACGCCGAGCTTGGCCATCTTCACCAGCGCGCTCGAAGGAATCCCTTCGGTCCGTACGTAGGCGCGGATGCCGTCCAGGCGCGCCGCCACCGCCGGGCTGTCGTCCCCGAGGCGCGCGATCCGACCCAGGACCTCGGAGAGATCGAGGGTGATGACGGAGATTCCCGCCCCTTCCAGCAGCTTCTCGCTGAACCGGACCGTGTTGAAGGCCGCCGGCCGGGCCCCCACCAGTCCGACGCGCAGCCCCTGCAGCCCGCGCACCACCCGGCAGGTGGCGACGAACTCCCGGAGATCCCGACGGAACGCCGGCGTCTGCGGCGCCACGGTGTGCTGGCGAGTGAGGGAGAAGGGGATGCCGTACTGGGTCAGGTTGTTGCACACCGAGATCTTGCCGCAGAAGCTGTCGCGCCGGCTGGCGATGGTCATTTGCCCGATCTCGTCGGGAAAGGCATGGACCAGCACCGGGACGCGCAGCCCGGCCAGGCGCAGTGCGTCAGCCACGGCCCTCTCGTCGCCGAAGTTGGGCAGCGTCACCACAATGCCGGCGATCTCTTCACGGTGGACCCGAAAGAGCGCGGCGCACTTCTTCGCGTCCTCCCAGCTCTCCACGGTCCCCAGTTTGGTCTGTTCCGGATCGAGGGTGATGACGTCGATCGCCTCCTCGGCCAGCACCTGCAGGATCTCCTGCCGGCCACGCTCGCACAGGTGATCGGGGAAGAACCCCCGGTTGCCCACGATCAGTCCCAGCGTCGTCCTGCTCATATCCACCGCCTCCGTACCATTCGGTCTAGCCCTTCACGGCCCCGAAGGTCAGGCCCCGGAGCAGATAACGCTGCATCAGCAAGGAGAACACCACCACGGGCAGCATCGTCACCAGGCCGGCCGCGGCCAGCGGTCCCCAGGCCACACGGAAACCGGTGATGTACCGGCCCAGGTAGATGGGCAGCGTCTGCGCTCGGGCCGTCGAGGTCAGGATCAGGGCCAGCAGAAATTCGCCCCAGCTCTGCACGAAGCTCAGGGTCATCATGGCCGCCAATCCGGGCGCCGAGAGCGGGAGGACGACCCGCCAGAAGGTGGCGAAGGGCGTGGCGCCGTCCACGAAGGCCGCCTCATCGAGCTCGCGCGGGATCTCGTTGAAGAACGAGATCAGCACCCACACGGCAAAAGGCGTGGTGAAGGTGAGGTGCACCAGGATCAGCGCCCACCAGGTGTCGAGCAGGTGCAGCAGGCGAAAGGTCACGTAGAGGGGCAGCGCGGCGGCGATGGGCGGCAGCATACGCACGGAGATGATCCACGAGACGAAGGGCATCCCTCCAATTTTGAACCGAGAGATGGCGTATCCGGCCAACGCCGCCACAAAGGTGGAGATGAGCGCCGTGCCCAGCGCCACCACCACGCTGTTGCGCAGATAGGGTACGATGTTCTCGATCGCCGTCGTGCCGCCGCCGCCACCGTAGATCCCCGAGCCGCCTCCCGTGAAGTTATCGAGGGTCAAAGCTTGGGGAATGATCATCGGCGGCCAGCGGAACCAATCGCTGCCGGGCTTGAAGGCAGTGGTCACCAGCCAGTAGACGGGAAAGAGGAAGAACACCATGACCGCCAGTGTGATCACGAGCTTGGCCACGGCCTGAGCGCCCTCCCTCATGCCCGTTCCAGCTCCAGCAGACGGTCGATGTGCAGGATCCGGATGAGAACGTTGGTCAGGAGCGTGATGACCGCCAGCAGGAGCATGCTCAGGGCCGAGCCGTAGCCGACATCCCATCCGAAGGAGACCCCGACCTTGTAGATATAGAAGCTCAGCGGATGCGTGGCCGACCCCGGTCCGCCGAACGTCGTCATGTACACGATGTCGAAGAGTTTAAGGATGTCGATCAGGCGCACGATGAGAACCACCCAGATGAGGGGCGCGAGAAAGGGCAGCTCGATGAACCGCGTTACGGCCCAGCCCCCGGCGCCGTCCACGGTCGCCGACTCCACCAGGTCCCGGGGGACATTCTGCAGGCCGGCATACAGCACCAGGAAGACAAAAGGCGTCCACTGCCAGATGTCGATGATGATGAGCCCGATACGGGCCGCGGTGAAATCTCCCAGCCAGGAGATCCGCTCCAGCCCGAACTTGGAGAGCGCGTAGTTCACCGGACCGAACTCGAAGTTGTAGAGCATCTTCCAGGCGATGCCCGCCACCACCGCGGGGATCATCATCGGCAGCAGGAGGAGCGAGCGCCAGACCCGCTCGCCGACGACGCCGCGCAGGAGCAGCGCCAGGCCCAGCCCCAGGAGCAGCTCGACGGGCAGGGCGATCCCCGCCATCAGACCGGTGAAGACCAGCGACGCCCGCATCGTGGAGTCCCGGGCCATCTGGACGAAGTTTGCCGTCCCGACGTAGCGCGGCGGGGTCCACTGCGCCAGGTTGTAGGTGTGCGCCGACATGTAAAGCATATAGACGAACGGGTAGGCGCTCAGCCCGACCAGCAGCGCGACCAGCGGCAGGATCATCCAGAACGCCAGGCGGAAACGGCGGGGACGGCGGAGCGGCGCGTGGGGGCGGGCCGCGGACCGCGGCCCGCCCCACAGGACCGGCCTACTTGAGGAGCTTGGCCCACTCATCGGCCAGCTTGGCCAGCTCGGCCACGGTGATCGGGCGCTTCCCTCCCAGCATCTCGGAGAGCACGCCCACGGTGATGTCCTCGAGCTTCGGCTCCTGAGGAATCCGGGGACGATATCCCTGGGTGGGATAGGTGGCCTCCAGCACCGGGACCCGCGGGTCGAGCCGGCGCGCCTCGGGGTCCTTGAGGGTGGACATGCGCGCCGGGGCCACGCCGAACTTGATGAATTTCGCCTTGTCGTTCGCCTTATTCGTGGCGAATTGCAGGAAGCGGAAGGCCTCGGGCTTGTGCTTGCTGGCCACGTTGATGCCCAGGCCCCAGATGCCGCTCACCGAGTGGCCGCCGGGCATCAGGGCCACGCCGACCTTCTGCTCAATCGGCTTCAGGGCTGCGGCTTCGCGGAAGGCGGCCCAGACGCCGGTCCACTGCGGCACCATCGCCACCGTGCCCCGGGCGAAGGACTCCAGGGTCTCGCCGTAGTCGGCGCCCAGCGGATCGGGGCTGTAGGGCAGGAGCGCCTTCATGTCCTCGACGGCCTTGACCCCTTCGGGCGTGGCGAAGGCCGGTTCCTTCTTCGCCGTGAAGTAGTCGCCGTAATCCAGGTCCACCGGCCCGAACTTCTTCAGGCCGTCCTGGCTGCGCCGGTAGGGGGCGAAGAACAGAACGTACATGTAGAACAGGGTGTGGGTGCGGGGGAACATCAGCGCGATTCCGTAGTCCGTAGGCGAGTCGGGGTTGAATTTCTTCGTGAAGAACTTCGCCACATCCACCGTTTCCTGCCAGGTCGTGGGCGGCTTCAGGTCGCGTCCGTACTGCGTCTTGAACTTGGCCTGCAGCGTCGGGTTGGCGAAGTGGTCCTTCCGATAGTAAAACAGCATCGTGTTGTTGTAGAAGGGGATGCCGATGTTCTTCCCGGCCCAGACCCCTCCAATGTGCCAGATGGTCGGATGGAAGTCCTTCAGATCGTAAGCCGGATCGACCAGCCGGGGATTGTCCTCGCGGAACTTGGCCAGATCGACGAACCCCGGCGCCATCGCCCCGGCCGTCATCACGTCCCAGGTGGCCACATCAAAGGCCCCGGTGCGGCTGGCGATATCCGCCAGCATGCGGGGATAGAGCACCTCCCAGGAGATCGGGGTGACCGTGATCTTGATGGTGGGATTCGCCTGCGTGAAGCGCTGGCCGATGTCGGCGAGCGCGTCGGCGTTGTCCGGCGACGCCCAGACGTTGAGCGTAACCGGCGCCTGGGTCCAGGCCGGACGCAGCGGCGCCGCCAAGAGGAGTGCCACGAGACCGGTGACCACCGTGAGCCACCGGCGCTTGGTCGGACCCATCGTTCCTCCCTCCTCCTACCGCGATCTTCACTGCGTCTGGTGCGGGTGGCCGGCCTGGGCTGGCCCTGGACACCTCCTACCGATGAGCCTCAGCGTTGCGCTGGCCGTACCGGCTCCGGTGGAACTCGTATGCCCGCCTCACCTCGTCGGCGGGGAGCTCTTCCGGCTTCCCCATCTGCAGCGCCAGGTAGCAGATCCGCGCCGCGTCTTCCGTCAGCACCGCGGCGCGTGTTGCCGCTGTGGGGGTCTCTCCGACGGCCAGCACGCCGTGGTGCGCCAGGAGCACGACCGGGCTGGAGTGCAGGAAGCGGACAGCCGCCTCTCCGATGGCCTCTGTCCCCACCGGCGCGTACTCCGCGCACGGGATCGGACCTCCGAACACATCGGCCATTGAGGTGAGGTAGACGGGTATGGCCCGTTTGAGCGCCGCGAACGCCGTCGCGTAGGGAGAATGGGTGTGAACGACGCCGCCGATCCGCGGCAACCGCCGGTACAGGAATAGATGCGTGGCGGTGTCCACCGACGGGGCGAGCGTCCCCTCCACGGTCTGCCCGTCCGCGTTCACGACTACCAGGAGATCGGGACGGAGCTCCTCGTAGCGCACGCCGCTGGGCTTGATCACGACGAGGCCGGAGTCCGGATCTCGCCCGCTCACGTTCCCGCTGGTCCAGGAGACCAATCCCCATCGGACCAGCTCGAGGTGCATCGCGTACACTTCCTCGCGCAGCGCAGCGAGCAGCACAGATCGCTCACGTCCCGGGGGCGCGCCACATCGGCGCCAGCAGCCCCTCGTCCACCAGCTGTAGCATCCGCGGATAGACGGCCCGCCAGCGGCGATAGTGTTCCTGGTAGGCGGCATGGGCGGAGGGGCTGGGGTCGAAGCGCCGTTCCCAGGCCACCAGTTGCGCCGTGGCCTCCTCCAGACTGGAATAGAAACCGAGGGCCCTGCCCATGATCATCGCCGCACCCAGGGAGGTGGCTTCTTTGACGACGGGGACTTTCACTGGGATCCCGTAGACATCGGCCATGATCTGCGGCCACAGGAACCCTTTGGACGAGCCTCCGCAAAAGACGAGCTCGCTCGCCGACCGGCCGGCGAGCTCGGTCAGCACGAGGTAGTTCCCGTAGGAAACGTAGGCCGCGTTCTCCTCCAATGCGCGATAACACTCCTTCTTGCCGGACGTGTGAGGGGAGAGCACGTCGAACTGGAGGAAGGACGGGGCGGCGTGCTTCCAGCGCCGGGCCACCATCACGTCGGAGAAGATGGCAATGAGCCCATGGCTGCCGGGCGGGACCTGCTCGGCCATCTTCTCCAGCACCCAGTAAGGATCCACGCCCAGACGGTGCGCCAGCTCCACCTCGCTCTGGCAGAAGGCGTCCCGGAACCAGCGGGTGGAAAACCCGTGGTAAAAGCCGATGCCCTCCGTCATCCACTGGCCTGGGACGGCGTGACAGAGGGTGCGGGGGCGGGCCTGGGGATCGATCAGCGGGCGGTCGGTGATCACCGCGGTCTGCCACTGCGTGCCTCCCACCACCACCCAGCTCCCCGGGGTGATCGCGCCCACGCCCACCAGCCCGCACTGGGTGTCGGCGCCGGAGGTGACGACCGGTGTCCCCGCACGGAGCCCGGTGGCCTCCGCCGCACGCGGCATCACCTCGCCCACGACGGTGCCGGACTCGAACACCGGCGGGTAGATCCCGCGAGGCAGATCGAGACGCTCGATCAGCTCTTGGCTCCAGGTGCGTCGGGTCAGGTCGAACAGCCCTGAACTACTGCCAATGGTGGGATCTGTCACGATCCGGCCGGTCAGCCGGAACAGCACCCAATCGGAGAGCATGCTCATCCGGGCGATGCGGGAGTAGATGTCGGCTCTGTGTCGGCGCAACCACCAGAATCGCGGCGGGGCGATGATATTCACCCAGTCCCCGCCGATACGGTAGATCTCGTCGGCGAGCCCCGCCCGGATCATCTCCTCGGCTTCGCGGGTGGCGCGGGCGTCGAGGTTCGGACAGGCCCAGAGGACCTGATCCTCGGCGTCGTAGAGGACCATCCCTTCGCGCATGGAGGTGGCCGTGACGCCGGCGATCTCCTCCGGCCTGATACCGCCGGCGGCCACGGCCCGTCGGATGCAGTCGCTCAGGATGGCCCAGGCCTCTTCCGTGTCGAACTCCTGACTGCCCGGGTATTCCGGCAGGGATCGCGGGACCCACTCCCGCTGCGCCATGGCCACCTGCCGGCCGTCAAGATCGAAGATCACGCACCGGCCGCTGCCGGTGCCGGCGTCAACCGTCAGCAGATATCTCGGCATCGCTACCCTCAGACGTTCACGATGCCCAGTCAACAGGCACGCCCTCAAGCGTGCCACAGGAGCGCCGGACGACCGCGCGTCGCGCGGCAGCCGTCGTCGCCGGTGTGGTGAGGGTAAAGTCAAGGGAAGCGACGACGACCGCGGCAAGGAGAAGCCGCAAGGTCTTCATTGCCATCCCCCGGCTCCGCCGTGCGGCGAAGCAACTGGAAGACCCCGCTGCGGGATGTCCCGTCCGTTCGAGGTCCCCCCCCCGTGAGCGGGGGTACCGCTCGTCGACCTCGCCCGGAGGAACACACCGCGTTGATGGATATGAACGTTAACGGTATTCTTGCTAGACTATTGATATTCCTGCTGGACCGCCAGGTGAACCCCTGAAGGCGCAGCATTTCGGATTTTGCATGTTTTCCTGGGGATTCCTGGCCATTTTCTGAGGCAGTGGACCCTCGTCCGAGGACGCGAGGGTTCGCCATCTCATCATCTGCAGGAAGGTCGGTAACGTTACCGCGAATAATGGGTCATGGCGGCCGCGACAGGGAAGTCCCGGGACGCGGTCAGTATTGGGGATCAGGACCTGGAAAGGGTGGGAAGCGGCCCGTCCATGCCTGCACGGAGCCCCGGCGTGCGAGGTCCTGTCACGCTGCACGACATTGCCCGCGAGGCTGGCGTGTCGGTAAATACGGTCTCGCGGGCGCTTGCCGGCAAACCCGACGTCAGCGCGCAGACACGCAGTCGGGTGCGGGCCGTGGCCGATCGCCTGGACTATCGGCCGAACCGGCTGGCCCGCGGGCTGCGGGAGCGTCGCACGGCAACCATCGGCGTCCTCGTGGCCGATGTCGCCAACCCCTTCTTCGCCGAGGTGGCCGAAGGGATCGAACGCACCGCGGCCGAGAACGGCTACAGTATCATCCTGGCCAGTTCGGAGGAACGCCTGGACCGGGAGATGCAGGCCGTGCGGACCCTCGTGGAACGCCAGGTCGACGGGATCCTGATTTCCCCCACGCAGCGATCCGACGATGCGATCCGCTATCTGCTGCAACGGCGCATCCCCTTCGTCCTTCTGGCGCGGTATTTCGAGGGCCTGAATGCGCCCGCGGTGATCAATGATGACCGGGAGGGCGCCCGTCTGGCCGTCCGCCACCTGATCCAGCGCGGACATCGCGACATCCTGTACCTCAACGGTCCCCCCTACAACTCCAGCGCCAGGCTGCGTCTTGAAGGATACCGCGACGTCCTGGAGGAGGCGGGCGTGCCCTTCCGCCCGGCCATGGTGATCTCCACGGACGCCCGGCCCGGCGGCGGATACGCCGCGGTTCAACAGGCCCTGGCGGCCGCCCTGCGGTTCTCCGCCGCCTTCTGCTTCAGCGACTATGTCAGCCTCGGGGCGATGAAGGCGTTGCGCCAGGCGGGGCGGACGATCCCCGCCGATGTGGCGGTCATGGGCTATGACGACATCGAGCTGGCCGATCTTGTCGAGCCCGGGCTTTCCACCGTCCGCATCGCCAAGACGCGCCTGGGCCAGGTCGCGACCCGGATGCTCATCGGCATGATGGGACGCACTGAGGCGGAAGAGGTGGGCTTCAGCGTCCTCGCGCCCGAACTCGTGATCCGAGGGACGGCGTAGGCACCGTCACCTCGTTCCCCCCGCCTGATCTTCGTCCTGTTCGGAGGGAAGCGCGCGCAGCCGCTCCGCGGCCTCCTCCGGCGTGAGGTCCCGCTGCGCCTCCGACAGCATCTCGTACCCCACGAGAAACTTTCGCTCCGTCGCCGACCGCAGCAACGGCGGGTAGAAGTGAGCGTGCACCTGCCAGTGCCCGGGGTTATCTCCGCCCGGAGCGCCGTGCCAGCCCATGGAGTAAGGAAATGGGACGTTAAAGAGTGTGTCGTACAGGGTCAGCAGACGCCTGAGGATCTGCGCCAGGCCTGACCGCTCCTGCGCCGTCGCATCGGGCAGCCGCGGCAGGTGACGCCGGGGCAAGAGGAGTGTCTCGAAGGGCCAGACAGCCCAGAAGGGCACAACGACGAGCCAATCGGCGTTTTCGGCGATCAGGCGCTCCCGCCGTTCCGCCTCGAGGGCCGCGTAGTCCACCAGCAGCGGCACGCCGCGCTCTTGGTGATACAGGCGCTGCTGCCGATCCTCCTTGACCGCCTCGTTGGGCAGCAGATCGTGCGCCCAGACCTGGCCGTGCGGGTGGGGGTTGGAGGCGCCCATGGCCTCCCCCCTGTTCTCGAACACCTGGACCCAGCGGTAGCGGCGCGACAGTTCATCGATCTGCGCGACCCACATCTCCACCACACCGCGAATCTCCTCGATCGACATCTCCGCCAGCGACAGATCATGGCGGGGAGAAAAGCACAGCACGCGACAGATCCCCGGCTGGCCTGTGGCCTGCAGCAATGGATGGTCCAGCAGGACTCCGCTCGGCGTGCCGGGCGTGAGGGCCGGAAAATCGTTGTCGAAGACATAGGTGCCCGTGTACGCCGGATTGCGGGCGCCGCCAGCCCGTACGTTGCCGGGACAGAGATAGCACCCGGGGTCATATCGGGGCAGTGCGCCGCGAGGTATGGCCTCTCGTGCCCCGAGCCAGGGACGCCTGGTCCGAGCCGGCGACACCAGGACCCACTCGCCGGTAAGGGGATTGTACCGCCGGTGTGGAAACTCGAACATTGCGGGCAAGCCTCCCAATGCTATTATCGGCCTGGGAAATCTTCCCGGCCGATAGCATGCGGTTGTATCCCCTGCTGGCCTGCCTTGCCTTCTGGGCGCTGTCGGTCGCCGGCCGGGCTTCCACCGCGGCAGCGCCGGCGCCGGACCCCTTTGCGGCCCGCCGCCTCCGCATGGTGGAAACGCAGCTCGTCGCCCGCGGCATCGCCGATCCCCTGGTGCTGCAGGCGATGCGCACCGTACCGCGCCACCTCTTCGTCGAGCGGCGGTACTGGGACGACGCCTACGGCGACCACCCCCTGCCCATCGGCTACGGCCAGACCATCTCGCAACCGTACATCGTCGCCCTGATGACGGAACGGGCGCGGGTCCGGCCGGGGACGCGCGTCCTGGAGATCGGCACCGGATCGGGCTACCAGGCGGCGGTGCTGGCGGAGATCACCGATCAGGTCTACACCGTGGAGATCATTGAGCCGCTGGCCCGGCAGGCCCGGGACCGGCTGCGCCGACTCGGCTACACCGGTGTGCTGACCCGCACCGCCGACGGCTACTTCGGGTGGCCGGAGGCGGCGCCCTTTGACGCCATCCTGGTCACCGCTGCTCCGGACCACGTCCCGCCGCCGCTGCTGGCCCAGCTCAAGGACGGCGGGCGCATGGTCGTGCCGGTCGGCCCTCCGGGCCTCGTGCAGACCATGTGGCTCATCACACGACGCGGAGACCAGAACCGCTTCGAGAACCTGGGGCCGGTGCTGTTCGTCCCCCTCAGGCGCCGGTAGTGGGGACGGGGCTACCGGCGGAGCCCAACCGCTGCCACCGCGGCCAGGCCGTACGCCACGGCGGCGCAGCCCAGGGCGACCGGAAACCCTCCCTGCAGCGCCGCCAGCACCGCGCCGGTGGCGCTGAGCACGGAGGCACACCCGTTGACCGCCCAGGCCCAGGGCACAACCTCCGCCCGGCGGGCGATGACCTGGATCCCCGCCGCAAACGGGACCCCCATGGGCACGCCGAGCAGGACCACCACGGCCAGGGTGAGGACGACGCGCAGACCGAGGGGAAGGCCGAGAGCTCCGTGCACCAGAGCACCTAGACCCGGGGCTGTGAGCAGGAGGGCCCCGGCCAGCCCACCCAGCAGGTGGGGCAGGCGGCGCAGCAACCGCCCCGACTGCGCGCTTCCGATACCGGACGCCGTCAGCAGCCCGAACAGGACCACGGAAACCGCGTAGGTGGGATGGCCGAGCAGGAGGATGCCCTGCTGCATCAACGGGATCTCCACGAAGAGATAGCCGGCTCCCAGGAGCAGGAAGTAGACCAGGACCGTCCCG